>CAZGJO010000221.1:0-3366 GCA_964525685.1 uncultured Ectothiorhodospiraceae bacterium
CCTTGGCCCCGGCCAGCAACTGCCCCGCACCGTTGCCGAACAACGGGCGGGCGTAGCCGAGGTTGAGTTCCCGGGTCTGGGCATCCTGGACGTGCAGTGCCGTATCGGTGGTCACGTCCCAACTATCGTAGTCCTGAGGGTCCCCCCCGTCATCGATGTTTACCGGCGCATCCTGCACACCGATACGACCCTGCATGCCGAGGTTGTACTCAATGGAGAGGGCATCTTCCCGCTCGGGCAGTCGGAACAGGGCCGGGGTAAGAGGATAGGCCCCGTATGCGGCGGCCTTGACGTAACCGTCCTCCCCCGCCTGCTCCAGAAAGGTGTTGAAGTAGTCTTCCACGGACCCCACGGAGTCCGCTGGATCAATCAACTCGGGATTTTCGGCCAGGAAACCCGCAGGGTCATCCAAGAGCTCCTGCAGATCATCCAGCTCATCCACCAGACCGTCCACATCCCCGAGTTCCATGCCGACACCGGCCTCGAACAGGCCGATGTGGTTTCTGCGCTCGGGGGCGGTCGCCGCGGCGGGGTTGTAGACACCGGCCGGGTTGTGCGGGTGGCTCACCGGGCCGAGGACGAAGGCGGCGCCGGGGTGGCTGCCGGGTCCGGCGGCTCGGGCGTCGGACAGGGCCCACGGCGTGGCGGCCAGCGCGGCGGCACCGCAGAGGGCGGCGAGCAGTCGGCGTTTCATCTCGGGGCGCTCCACGGGATTGTCGGGGGCGGCGCGGCTCATTGGTCGTCTCCCTCGAAATCGGCCTGGTCGCGTCCGACCAGAACCCGGATCTCGGGCTCGCCACTCAGTTCACGCTCCTGGGTGACGATCTGGATGTGGCGGATGGCGTGGCCGAGCTTCACGGCCTCGTCGGCCAGGCCCGGCCGATAGCGGATGTAGGTGATGTCGCGGACCTCGGAGGCCTCCGGCTCGCGGATGGCCACCACGTGGTGCCCCTTGCGCAGCAGCCGCTCGGCCATCTCCTCGCCCAGGCCCGCGATCCCGGAGCTGTTGACCACCTCCACGGTGAGGGTCCCGGCCTTGTGACGCACCGCCTCCAGGCGGCGTGCCTGCTCTTCCTGACGCTCGCCCTGGGCGGTCTGCTCCGCCTCCAGAGCGCGGTTGTGCTCCTCCACCGACTGCAGTCGCTCGGCCAGCTCGCTGCGCGGTACCGGCGGCGCCGAGCGGTGCTCCAGGCTCAGCAGCACGGTATTCTCCGGCTCGATGCTGCGTTCGGGCAGGTCGCGCCCCACGCTGGCGCGCAGCGAGGTGCGCGCGCCGGTATCGAAACGCACCCCCGGCCGCAGCGCCATGCCGAAGCGGTTCTGCAGCTCCTCGCCGGTCACGCCGATGGTGACCTGCGACGCCAGCCCCAGGGCGAAGCGCGGGGCCAGATAGTGCTCGTAGTGGGCGTCGTAGTAGAAGCGAGTCTCGGCGGAATAGCCGGGCGCATCCGTGTCGGCGGCGACATCCTCGCGTCCGATGCCGATCCGCCCGCCGACCAGGCCATTCCCGCCGGCGATGGTGTCGGCCATGCGCAGCTCCATGCCGTAACCGTGGCTGCCGCTGCCAAGGGTGTCCGTCCCGTCGAGCTGGGCGACCGTGCCGTACAGCCCGAGGGCGCGATTGCCCTCGTCACCCAGCGGGAAGGCGGCCTCCCACCCGAGGTAGCGCAGGGCGTCCCGGTCGTCTTCCTGACGCCACTGGGCATTGAGGCCGATCTCGTAGCCGGCGGCCAGGCCCATGCGCCATCGCGGCGCCAGGTAGAGGGCATCCTCACGGTCGGACCAGCGTTCACTGCCGAGGGTGAGTTCATGGGCCGCGGCGCCGTCCCCGAGGACCAGCGAATCGGCGGCGGCCGCCCCGGGGAGCAGCAGGACAAGCCCCGCGATCAGCCAGCGGCGAGCAGGACGGCGGCGTACAAAGGCGTTAGGATCGTTGCTTGGCATGGCATCCGGTTCACGGTGGTCCCTGTCGATCTGGTACAGCCGAGCGGTCCGTGGCCGGCGAAACCCGAACTTTCGCAGCAATGCGCCACAAATTCAAGTTTCACCCCGTTTCGCGCCCCGTTCGAGCGCCCTCGGGGCGCCGACTGGATCATTTGTATGCACCCCCTGTTCGAATATGGACTGATCTTCGTCCTGGCCGCCACACCCCTGGTGGAACTGGTGGTGGTCATCCCGCTGGGGGCCGCCATGGGGATGCCGCTGATACCGGTGACGGTGGTGGCCTTTGTCGGCAACGCCCTGCCCGTGCTCGGTATCATCGCCCTGTATCGCGCCTGGGTGGCCCGACGCGGACCGGTGCGCCGGCGCTGGAGCCGCCGGGCACGCCGGGTCTGGCACCGCTACGGCCTTCCGGGCGTGGCCCTGCTCGGCCCGCTGCTCACCGGGATCCATCTGGCCGCGGTCATGGCGCTGGCCCTGAAGGCGCGCCAGCGCCCGACCCTTTACTGGATGCTCGCCAGCCTCGCGCTCTGGGCGCTGGCCACGGCGGCGGCCACGGCACTGGGGCTGCGCTGGTTCACGACTTGAACTCGGTCCAGGTTGTCGCAGCACCCCGATTTGGATAGGATCTACCGCCCTTGAACGAACCACTCGTCATGCACCCGACCCCTGGAGGCGTCACCCCGTGATGCTGCTCGCCGTTCTCTCCGGCTTCATCGTGGCCGCCCTTGCGCCGCTGTTCCACCGCGCCGTCGGGCGCTGGACCGGCGCCGTGCTCGCCCTGCTGCCCGCGGGGCTGTTCGTCTGGTTTGCCACCTTCCTGCCGCTGGTGGCCGCCGGCGAGACGGCGCGCATGATCTTTCCGTGGCTGCCCGGGCTCGGCATCAACCTGTCGTTCTACGTCGACGGCCTGAGCCTGCTCTTTGCGCTGCTCATCAGCGGCATCGGCACCTTCATCCTGCTCTACGGCGGCGGCTACCTGGCCGAGGACAAGGACCGGCCGCGCTTCTTCGTCCTGATCCTCGCCTTCATGGCCTCGATGCTGGGGCTGGTGCTCTCCGACAACCTCATCGCCCTGTTCGTCTTCTGGGAGCTGACCAGCATCACCTCCTACCTGCTCATCGGCTACAAGCACGAGGACGAAAAGGCGCGCAAGTCGGCGCTGCAGGGGCTGTTCGTCACCGTCGGCGGGGGCCTGGCACTGCTCGCCGGCTTCATCATGCTGTTCACCGTCGGCGGTTCCTGGGAGCTGTCGGAGCTGCTCAACGACGGCGATGTCATCCGTGAACACGCCCTCTATCTGCCGCTGCTGCTGCTGATCCTGCTCGGCACCTTCACCAAGTCGGCGCAGTTCCCGTTCCACTTCTGGTTGCCCAACGCCATGGCGGCGCCGACGCCGGTCTCCGCCTACCTGCACTCGGCGAC
>CAZGJO010000222.1:0-3364 GCA_964525685.1 uncultured Ectothiorhodospiraceae bacterium
GAAGCATGTTCCGGGGCGGGACTACCGACTGTCGGTGCTCGACGGCAAGCTGGTCCACGCGGTGGCGCGCGAACCCGGCGGGGTGGTCGGCGACGGCGAGAACACCGTCCGCGAGCTGCTCACCGCCCTCAATGGCAGCCCCCTGCGCCACGGGCGCCATGCGCCGCTGAAGCCGGTGGCACTGGACGACGAGGCGTTGACGCTGCTGCACGAGGCCGGCCTCACTGCTGACAGCATCCCGGAGGCGGGGCGCTTCGTGCCCCTGCGCCGCTCCGCCAACATCGCCCGGGGCGGCACCCCGGTGGATGTCACCGACGCCGTGCACCCGGACAACGCCCGTCTGGCCGAGCGCGCCGCCCGCCTGCCGGGCCTCGACGTGGCCGGCATCGATCTGCTCATCGACGACATCGGCCGGCCGTGGCACGAGGCGGGCGGGGTGATCTGCGAGATCAACGCCCAGCCGACCTTCGGTCTGCTCACCGCCGCACGGGTCTACACCCGCATGGTGGAATCCCTGATGGACGGCGGCGACGGCCGCATCCCCATCGTGGTGGTGGTGGGGATGCCGGAGGCCGCCGCGCGGATCCACGAGGGCCTCGTGGCCGCCGGGGTGAGCGCCGGTCTGGCGACCTCGCCGGAGGCGCGGATCGGCCACCAGGCGGTGGCCCACGGCGACTGGCGCGGCTTTCGCGGGGCGCGACTGCTGCTCATGGATCCCGATGTGGAGCTGGCGATCGTCGACCAGCCGGCCGATGCCCTGGAGCGCGACGGGCTCTACCCGGACCGCTGCACGGTGCTGGCCGTCGGCCCCCTCGAACCGGAAGCGCCCCACGACGTGCTGACCAGCCTGCCCGCCCACGCCGAGCAGGTGGTCGCCCTCGAGGACGCGGCGGCGACCCTGCAACCGGCGGCGATCACCGCCGGGGCGCCACTGACGCACGTGGGCGACCCCGAGGGTCGCGGCGCCGCGCAGGTGCTGGCCGACGCGGTGGCGGAAGCGCTGGAGGTCCGGTCCATGGCGACTGCGGGGGCCGTTCGATGAACCGGGCCATCGGCACCCTCGTCCCCCGGATTCCCCTGGAGGCCAACGGCTTCTCCAACCTCTACGTGGACATCACCGAACGTTGCAACATGAGCTGCAACTTCTGCTACAACCCGGAGCGGGCCGCACGGGACCTCGATCCGGCCGACTTCGCAGCGATCTGCGACCGCCTGCCGCACCCGGTGAACTGGCGCTTTCTCGGCGGCGAGCCGACGCTGCACCCGCGCTTCTTCGAGCTGGTGGCCATCGCCCTGGAACGCGGCCACACCGTCTATTTCGCCTCCAACGGCATCAAGTACAGCGACCCGGCCTTCATGGCCGAGCTGGCGCGCTGGTCGGGGCGACTCTGTCCGGGCCTCTCCATGGATGGCGGGCTGACGCGCAACGAGGTCTACCAGCGCCTGAACAACCGCGACTGCCTCGACATCAAGCTCGGGGCCCTGGAGGGGCTGGCCCGCCACGGCATCCGCCGGGTCTGCCTGTCGGCGATCATCGCCCGAGACGAGAACGAGGGGGTCATCGGCGAGCTGCTGGAGGCGGCCCGCCGCCACCCGGCGACGGTGCGCTACATCCACTTTCGCTCCGCGGCGCAGATGGGCCGCTGGCTCGACATCGAGCCGTACACCCTGGAGGAGCTCAAGGCGCTGGTGCGACCGCACGTCGCGCCGACCGACGTCGCCCCGGCCTGCGTCGGCGAGATCAATTGCAATGGCGGCGACGGCGAGTGCTGTTACCGTTTCCGACCGGCGCCACGGCTGCAGGTCTCACTGATCGAATTCGCCTCGGAGCGCTCCGGGGCCTGTCCGAACCGGGGGAAGGTACTGCCGGAAGAGGGGACCATCGAGCCGTTCTTCGCCAACATGATTGCCGAGCGCGGCGCCTCCTGAGACCCCCCTCACTCCGCCCGCCGCGCCACCAGCTGCACCACGTGGCCGGCGCCGGTGTGGTAGCGGCCCTCCACCACCTCGCGTTCGCGCTCGCGGGCAAAGTCGAAGACCAGCCCCGGCAGTTCCGCCTCCAGGGTGGCGACGTCCATCATCATGTCGGCCACCGGCGGCCCGCCGGTGCCGTAGTCGAGCTGGTTCGGGGTGTAGGCCTCGACGATGAACACCCCGCCGGGGCGCAGTCCGTTGACCACCTGGGCATGGACCTGCCGGCGCAGGTCCGGCGGCATGTGGCCGAAGATGGAGACGATCCCCGCCCAGGCGCCCGGCTCGATGGCGTAATCGGCCAGATCGCTGCACTCACAGGCGATGGTGACCCCGCGCTCGGCCGCCAGCCGCTGCGCCTTCTCCAGGCCGACCCGCGAGGCGTCCACCGCCGTGACATCGAAGCCGCGCTCGGCCAGCCAGACGGCGTTGCGCCCCTCGCCCTCGGCCAGGCAGAGCACCGGCCCGTCGGGGATCCGCCAGGCCTCCTCGACAAGAAAACCGTTGGGCTCGGTGCCGTAGGCGTAGTCGGTGTCGCTGTAGCGTTCATCCCACATGGGCGAGGATTCCTCCCGGTCGCGGCTGGTCCTGAATCGTCAGCATGAATGCTCCCCCGGACAAAATAAACCGCCCACCGCTGCCGGAATCACCAACAAGGACGTTATAGCAAACAATCTTGACAGCCATAACGCGCCGCGTTATACATGGGCCATGATCAAGGGATTCAGGGATAGAGAAACCCAACGCATCTGGTGCGGCGAGCGTTCGCGCAAGCTGCCCCACGACATTCAGCGGCTGGCGCGCCGCAAACTGCGCATGCTCAACAACGCTCACGTCCTCGACGACCTGCGCTCGCCGCCCGGCAACCGGCTCGAGGCCCTGCGCGGTAACCGTGCCGGCGAGTACAGCATCCGCATCAATCAGCAGTGGCGGATCTGTTTTGTCTGGAACGACGGTCACGTCACGGACGTGGCGATCGTCGATTACCACTAGGAGGTGACATGGAACAGCAACTGGACAACATCCATCCCGGTGAAGTGCTCCAGGAGGAGTTCCTCGCCCCTCAGGGGATCAGCCAGAATGCGCTGGGCCGCGCCATCGGCGTACCGCCTCGCCGGATCAACGAGATCGTCCACGGCAAGCGGGCCATCACCGCCGACACCGCCCTGCGCTTGGCCCGCTACTTCGGCACCACGCCCGAGTTCTGGATGAGCCTGCAGGACGATTACGAGCTGGAAGAGGCGCGCCGCAACCTCGGCGAGACGCTGGAGCAGATCGACGCTTTGTCCGCCTGAGCCTGCCCCGGACTACTCCCCGACTTCCCCCAGCCAGTCCCGCGGCCGCAGGTAGTTGTCGTAGAGGTCGGCCTCGGCGCTGCCCGGCTCCGGGTGCC
>CAZGJO010000223.1:0-3352 GCA_964525685.1 uncultured Ectothiorhodospiraceae bacterium
CCCGGCCGTGGTGAGCACCTGGCCCTCGGCGGCCCGATCCAGCAGGGTGCGCAGGTCGCCGAGGAAGGCCGTCCATGCCTCCTCCATGGCGTGGTAGGCCGGCATGGCTTCGGTACGCCGGCAATGGTCCTCGCAGGCGACCATCAATGCCTGGAAGCGGTCGATGCGCTCCTCGGCGCGCGCCACGAGCGCGGCGCGCGCGTCGTCGTCGTGAGTCCGCTGAGCGATGTAGCTACTGGCCCGCAGTTCCGCCATGTGCCGCTGCATCTCCGACAGCTCGATAATGTGATCGAAACGGTCGTCATAGAGGGTCTGGAACTGGGCGGCGATGCGCGCGGAACCCAGGACCCCGACCAGCGCGCCGATGACGATCAAAATGACCATGACCCCGAAGGCGGTCAGGAGCTTGTCGCGTACCTTCATGTTGCGCAGGTAGTTCATGCTTCCCCCCGAGACCGATGAAACCTCCGTCCCTTCGGTTTCCGATCCACTGTCTGTTTCCGCCTGTATCCGTCAAGGAGAGCGGCCCTTGCACGGGTTTCTTGACGTCGCCCGGATGGACAGCCTCGACCCGGACTTGCAGACTAACCCACTCGGCCGTCCAACAACAGAACCCGCCATGGCCCAGTTCATCGCCTCTTTCCTGCTACCGGTCCCGTTGGTGCTGCTCGGGCTCCTCGTCGGGCTTGCGCTGCTGCTCCGAGGACGCCGGCGCGGCGGCCTCGCGGTGGTCGCCGGGGCGACGCTGCTGCTGGCCCTGCTGGCCTGGCCACCGTTCGGCGGCGCGCTGGTGGCCCCGCTGGAACGCCAGTACCCGCCGGTTATCGATCCGGCGGGGCTGGATGAACAGTTGGATGGACGGTTGGCGGAACGGCGGGCCGCACAGGAACAGCCGGAACCGGTGCGGGTACTGGTGCTCGGGGCGGGCCACTGGCCGAGTGCCGAGCGTCCGCTGAGCAGCGAACTCAGCGCCATGGCCATCGCCCGCCTGGCCGAGGGGGTACGGCTGCACCGGGCGCTGCCCGATTCGCGTCTGGTGACGTCGGGGGGCGGGACGCCACCGAGCATGGCGGCCACCGCCGCCGAACTGGCGCGCAGCTGGGGGGTCGGGGCGATCGACACCCATCCGACCCCGGAGAATACCGCCGCCGAGGCGCGGGTGGCCGCGGAGGCATTCGGCGACGCGCCGCTGGTGCTGGTGACCTCCGCCTCCCACATGCCACGCGCCATGGCCCTGTTCCGGGCCCAGGAGCTGGATCCGATCCCGGCGCCCACCCACTATCTGCACCCGCCGCCGGAGGCCGATCCCATGCGGGTACGCGCCCTGCGCCCCTCGGCCACCGGTCTGCGCATGAGCGAACGGGCGATCTATGAATACCTCGGCCTGGGCTGGGCGCGCCTGCGCGGCGATCGCTGACACCACCGCACTCCCGGCGCGTGCACGGCCCTTGGCCCCCCGTGCGAAGCGTGCCATGATCGCCGCATGAGAATACTGATCCGCTACTTCTTCCGCGGCGTGCGCCTGGTGCTCACGCCCTTCATGCTCATCGGCAGCGCCCTGACGAAGCCGAAACCGGTGGCGCGCGACCCCGAGGACCAGGCGCGGGTGGACGAGGAGGCGAAGTCGCTGGCCCTCTACCACTTCCCCGCCTGCCCCTTCTGCATCAAGGTGCGCCGCGAGGTGGCACGTCTGGGCATCCCGCTGGAACTGCGCGACGCCCAGCACGACGCCGAACACAAGGCGACCCTGGAGCGCGAGGGGGGCCGGGTCCAGGTCCCCTGCCTGCGCATCGCCATGGACGACGGCCGTGTGACCTGGCTCTACGAGTCCGACGCCATCAACCGCTACCTGCACGAGCGCTTCCCGCCGCCCGCGGACCAGTGAGATGACCACGGTCACCCGGTATGTCGCCTTCCCGCCGGTCATCACGCTGCTGCTGCTGGCCAACAGCTTCATCTTCCTGCTGCAGACCCAGGCGTTCCACCAGCCGCTGCTGACCTGGTTCGCCCTGTGGCCGGCGGGGACGCCGGAGACGGTCTTCATGGACGGGCAGTTGACCAGCGTGCCCGGCTTCGAGATCTGGCAGGTGCTCAGCTACGGCTTCCTCCACGGCGGACTCCTCCACCTGCTGGTGAACCTCTTCGCCCTGTGGATGTTCGGGGTGCCGCTGGAGAACGTCTGGGGCTCGCGGCGGTTCGCCTTCTACTTCTTCTTCTGCGTCATCGGTGCCGGGCTGGTGCAGCTCTGGGTCGCCTCGATGGCCGCCGGGGACGGCAACATCTACCCCACGGTGGGCGCCTCGGGCGGGGTCTTCGGGATCCTGCTCGCCTTCGCCATGACCTGGCCGAATCAGCGGCTGATGCTCATCTTCCCCCCCATCCCCATCAAGGCGAAGTGGTTCGTGGTGCTGTTCGGGGCGTTCTCCCTCTGGGCCGGGGTGACCGGCACCGTGGCCGGGGTGGCCCATTTCGCCCACCTGGGCGGGCTGCTCTTCGGCCTGCTGTTGATGCTCTGGTGGCGCAGCCGCGCCCGCCGCCTGCCCTGAGACCCGCCACCACGGCGGGACCCTTTCGGTCACGATTTTGTCAATTGTCTCCGACCCGTGGCGGGGAATGGCACGCTTCATGGTAGGCTCGGCACAACCACAATGAATCCCGACCACAGCCGCCGAGAGGACGCCATGGACATTACCGATCTCCTGACCTTCACCGTGCAGAACGGGGCCTCCGATCTCCACATCTCCGCCGGCATGCCCCCCATCATCCGCGCCGACGGCGACCTGCGCCGCATCAATGTGCCGGAGCTGGACGACAAGGGGGTCAAGGAGCTGGTCTACGAGATCATGAACGACCAGCAGCGGCGCGACTTCGAGGAGCGCTGGGAGACCGACTTCTCCTTCGCGCTGCCCGATCTGGCCCGCTTCCGTGTCAACGTCTTCAACCAGAATCGCGGCATGGGGGCGGTCTTCCGGACCATCCCGTCGGAGGTGCTGTCGCTGGAGAAGCTCGGCACCCCGGAGATCTTCAAGGAGATCTGTCAGCACCACCGCGGCCTGGTGCTGGTCACCGGCCCCACCGGGTCCGGCAAGTCGACCACCCTGGCGGCCATGCTCGACTACAAGAACGAGAACGAGTACAGCCACATCCTGACGGTGGAAGACCCCATCGAGTTCGTGCACGACTCCAAGCGCTCGCTGATCAACCAGCGCGAGGTCCACCGCGACACCCACAGCTTCAACGACGCCCTGCGCTCCGCTCTGCGCGAGGACCCCGACACCATCCTGGTGGGCGAGCTGCGCGACCTGGAGACCATCCGCCTGGCGCTCACCGCCGCCGAGACCGGCCACCTGGT
>CAZGJO010000224.1:0-3331 GCA_964525685.1 uncultured Ectothiorhodospiraceae bacterium
AGGACCGCGGTCTCGACGTTGGTGACCAGTCCGCCGGTGAGGTTCGCGGAGCCGATCAGTGCGCGTGTGGTGTTGCCCGAACGGGCGACGTACAGCTTGGGGTGGAAGGTGCCGCGTGGTGGGTTGGCGATCTTGATGCGGACCTCGGTGGCCTGCACCGCTGCAAGGGCGGTGGCGGTCGACGCGCCGCCGAACACCGAGGTGGCGACGAGGCGGCCTTGGTCGGCCAACGCCGCGAGCTGGGGTTCGATCAGGTGCACCCCCGCGCGGCGGACGAATGCCGAGCACAGCACCGCTTCGTCGGGGTCGTCGAGCACCGCACGTAACCCGTCGAGGACGGGCCGGTCCAGGCAGTGTCCGACGAGCGTGGCCTCCATCAGCCGGCTCATCGATGCACGGTCGCGGTGCGATGTGGCCGTTCCATGGATCGCCCCCGGCGGCTGCGGATGGAAGCCCGTGCCCGATGAGCTGGCACCGCACGGGAAGTAGGGTGGAGGCTAGGTCTCAGCGCAGGGAAGGGGGGCCGGCTATGGGCCACGTCGAGAACGCTTGGGGTTGCGGCCGACGCGTCGGGAGCTCGCGGTGACGGCCGCGGAGGTCGTCGTCCCCCCGGGTGGGTTGGTGCTGGCGGTCGGAGGGCCGGCGGTGTCCCAGTGGCTGCCGCAGCTGTGTGCGGCAGCGCGGCTCCGGGTGTCGAGCACGATCGTGGCCCACGACCTCGGAGGGAACCGTCTAACGACGGGTGGTGACGACACCGACACCGAAGCTGCTGATCGGTCGGCGCTGTTCGATCTGTGCAGCCGGGTCGCGACGCAGCTGGGCCAGGGTCGTACGGTGCTGGTGGACGCGACCGACCTCGACACTGGTGCGCGTGCCGAACTCACGGAGGTCGCCGGCCGTCAGCGGGCGCTGTGCATCACCGTCCACCTCGACGTCGATGGGGTTCGCGTACGCAGGTGCACCCGCCCAGAGATCGAGGTGGATGCCGACGTGACGGCAGTTGGTCGCCACGCGATGCTGGCCGGCCCCTCGGATGAGGTGCAGGGTGAGCAGCTTCGGCTCGCCCGGCCAGGTCGTGGTGTGGTCGACAGCGGTATCGAGGGTCCTGCGGTGATCATCGGTGACGTGCACGGTGAGGCTGACAAGCTGCGGCGGCTACTGGCGTTGATCGCTGACCGTCAACCGGGCGCGACGGTGCTCAGCGTCGGAGACATCGGTGACCGCGGTCCTGACAGCGCGGGGGCGTATCAGGTCATGCTCGAGGAGCGGATCCCGGTGGTCGCGTCCAACCATGGAGCGGCGCTGGCCAAGAAGGCTGGCAAGCTGCGGGCCAACGGCCACTCCGCAGGCGAGATCGCCTCGATCCTGGATGAGCGCGCCGCGCAGGGTGAGCGAGCTGGTCAGCCACAGCCCATGACTCGGTTCATCAGCGAGACTGTCCGAAGCTTCGCGCGGCACCCGGACGCGGATGCGCGGCTGGATGCAGCGCTGGCGCTCGAGCAGGAGGCACCGCACCAGCGCTTCCTCCACCGCGGCCGCGCGTTGGTGGTCCACGGTGGCGTTCGAGCCGAGCTGCTGTGGTCACCACGTCCGATGGCCCGTCAGGTCGCGGTGTACGGCACACCGACCGCAGCCAGCGGCCCGGACGGCCTGCCCGTCGGCCGGGACTCCTGGGTCGAGGGTTACCACCAGGCGGCTGGGCTGCTCCCACTGGTCGTCTACGGGCACATCGCGTACCCCCAGCCACGCATCGAGCGGCGCACCGTCGGGCTGGATACGGGAGCCGGCAAGGACCCGACGGCGCCGCTGACCGCCGCCGTGGTCGAGGATGGCGTCCTCACCGATCTGCTCCAGATCGTCTGAACGGGGTCTGCGGTTCGCCGCCACGTCCCCGACGAGCAGACCCAGGCCCGCCATGAACGGCCGCAGATGTCCTGAGGCTGGCGCGAACCGTTGTTGGCGCCCCGACGGCGCCACCGGACGGCATCGGCGTCGGGTCGGGTCTCCCTCCCGCAGTTGATGGACACCGGGCGGCTCGGCGGCGAGGATGCTCCCTCAGGCGTGCCGGTCCGTGCACGCTGCGGCGTTGTTGCGGGGGAGTCATGCTGGTGGTGCGTGGATCGGTGGCTGCTGCACCGCGGGTGTTCGTGGTGCGTGGTGATGTGCTGGCGATGGCGTGTGACCATGTGGTCATCCCGACCGATGTGCACCGCGTGGTCGAGTCGTACTGGCGTGACCATCTCGGGCGGGTGGGTGTCGAGGTGGTGGAAGGGGTCGCGCGCGTAGCTGCGGGAGATGGCGGGGCTGCCGACGCCGTGCAGGGCGAGCCGGTGCGTGTGTACGGCCCGTTCGTGTCCCGCGACGATGCCGCGGTGGCGTCGAGGGCGACGTGGCTGTTGGCTGCTGCGGACGCGGCAGCGGATGCCACGGGGCCGGCGGAGGAGGTAGACCTGGTCGGGCTGGACGCGGCGCTGGGGCAGTTCCGTGCCCGCTACCTCGATGCTGTTGCCGACGGCGGGGTCACCGAGCCTGTCGGGGGGCGGCGGCCGGTGATCGCGATGCCACTGCTCGGCAGCGGTGCGGGTGGGTTCCGGCAGCGGATGCGCCGCTACGCGGAGCGGTTGGTGCCGCGGCTGTCGGCGCTGGCGTCGCAGTTGGATGCGAACGTGGTCGTGGTGGTGCACGGCGGGGATGCGCACGCGGCCGCGTGGATGGAGACCTGTCGTCGTGCCCTACGCGAGGAGCAGGTGGGGGACGCCTCGTCTGTGGCTGCTGCTGGCCGGGGTGTCGGCGTGGTGTCGGCGGGGTGGTGTGCGGGCCGGTCGGCACCGTCGGCTGGGAGCGGTCCGGCGGATGCGGTCGCGGCTGTCGAGGTGCTGCGGCGCCGTGCACGGGAGGGCAGCCTGGTGCCGTTCTTCGGCTCGGGTGTGAGCTTGGGGTCGGCGGCGCCGTCGTGGTCGGGGCTGTTGGCCCGGATCGAGTCACGCCACGGGGTTCCGGCGGCCTCGGATGCGGTGGATCTGTTCGATCGCGCGCAGATCCTGGCGCAGCACATCGGGGAGCAGGTGCTGCGGGGCGAGTTGGCGGCGGCGTTCGAGGGGCTGCATCCCAACGTGCTGCACCTGCTGCTGGCCGGGTTGGAGGCGCGGGATGCGGTCACGACCAACTTCGACCGGTTGTACGAGGATGCGGTCGCAGCGGGGTTCGGGGAGGTGCTGTCGGTCATCCCGATGGAGGGGGCGCAGCAGCGGCTGTTGAAGCTGCACGGCAGCGTGCCGGTGGCGGGCGCGCCGGCGGTGCCGAGCGATCCGGTGCTGACCCGTGAGGATGT
>CAZGJO010000225.1:0-3330 GCA_964525685.1 uncultured Ectothiorhodospiraceae bacterium
GAGCCGCCGGAGCCACTCGGGCCGCTTGGATCGGTGCCGGGGCCGTCCGGACCCGGATCGTCCGGAGAGTGGTTTTCAGTTACGTCATTACCCGGATCACCCTGGGGCTCGTCCCCGAGGTTGGCGGGACTGTCGCCGCCCTCGGTGGACGAGCCGCCTTCGCCATCCTCGGAGTTGGTGCCGTTGACCGCGCCCATGATCTTGTCCTTGGCGTTCTGGGCCATGCCGCCGGCGGCCTTACCCATCTTCTGGATCCCGCCGGTGATCCCCTGACCCTGGGCGGAGACGTTGTTGGCCATCGCGTAGGTGCGGGACTGGGCGTCATCGGTGCCGAGATCGTAGCCGTCCGGCCCACCGATCCATTTCATGACCTCGTTGCCCACGTTACCAATGATCTCGAAGGACTTGAGGGCCACCACGATGTACAGGACCAGCAGGATCACGAGGACCGCGATGAAGTTCATCGGGTTGTACGGCGTCCCGCTCACCAGCAGGGGCTGGCGGCGCTGCATGTTCACCAGCCAGCTCAGCCTTTCGTTTCCGCCCGGGGTGGCTCGTTCAACGCCTTCCACCCCGGTCGCCTCGACCATTCCCCCGCCCGCGCCCACCACGCTTTTTCGCGCTTCCCTTGTCTTGTCCCATCAGATCCCGAGGCGGCCAGCCGAGGCTCTCGAGACCCTGGAGCACGAGGAAGTGCGCGTGTCCCCAGACCGGTGTGGTCTGGTAGACCGGACGGTGTTCAGCGGAGCGCACATTGCGGATCCGACGCGCGTTCTCGGCGAGGATCTCCCGCTCCTTCTGTGACGAGCGCTTGGTCTGGAGGTAGATCCGATAGAGCCACTGCATGTCGCGCAGTGACCGGTTGTACCGGGGATCCTCTTTCAGACGCGCGAGCAGCCGGCTGCCGAACAGGAACGTGATCCGCACCCAGCTCTGATAGGCCATGGGTCCGATTTCATCGACCGTTTCGAGCTCACGTCGGCCAGCAAGGTAGACCGTGTTGATCGTAGTGGCCGCCGGCGAGTTGTTGATACTCGGCTCGTTGCTCGCGTCGTCCATGGCCGGGACGATTCGGTACAGCGCTCGTGGGATGACGTGGTAGCGCGGATTGATTGGATTGGTCGCCTCACTCATCAAGCCTCTCCTTCTTCACGGGTGGTTCGGTTACCGCTCGTCGTCGCTCTTCTCTTCACTCAACGGACCACAATCGCCTCCTCTTCTCCTCGATGGACTCTCGGTGGGCCTCGATGGCCGCATACTCGGCCCTGATCGCCTGATGGATCGCGATGACCTTCCCCTGTTCGTCCAGGGGAGGCACGGGCACCACGAGGCTTTTCAGATCGGCGGCCTTGACCGTCGGCAGGGTCGCGCCGAAGGCGACTTCCCGCAGGTACTGCTCGACCAGTGGTGAGTCGAGATAGCGGAACAGGTAGACCGGATCGATGACCGTGTCCTGCGCGCGGATCACCATGAACACCTGCCCGGCCAGCCAGTTGTCGCCACAGTCCGGCCCGACGATCCCCACCTGTCCGAGCCGGCCCTTGATGTTCAGGAGGATGTCCCCCGGAGACAGGCGTTGTCCCCGGACGCGCTTGAGATCGTCGTGAGGCAGAAGCACTCGCTTCGGCGGGTGCTGCGGGGCGATCTGTCCGTTCTCCGCGATGTCGCATCCCCGGATCTCGATGTAGTCCTCCCCCTCATCCTTCTCCCGAAGTGGTTGTGCCCGGGATAGGTGGGCGATCGCCGGAAGAGGCTGGACTGTCTCACGCTGCGCGAGCTGCTCCAGAGCTCGGTGGGCCGGCCCCTTGGCGTAGCGGTGCACCGACAGATCATGGTCGTTGCTCGCGATCTCTTCTCGCGAGGCCTCATACCGGCGTGCCGGAGCGCTGCCATCGAGCACGGCCTGACCGAGTGGCTCCCACATGGCCTGAATGTCCCGCGCCTGCTTGCGGCCGGCCGCCTCATCAGGGACGGCGTCGGTGGCATCGATGAAGGTGACGGGGTGCTCGTTCCCCCGTGTCTTGTCGAGCACGAGGAGGACCGGGGCGACATTGACGCCCGGCACTACCCGAGGCGGTAGCTGGATCACCGCGTCGAGGGCATTGTCCCCGACGATCCGTTCGTAGAGCTTCCGGGCCGGGGCCTTGTCGAGCTGTCCGGGAGTGAGCAGAACCACAGCCCGGTGGGTGGCGCACTGCCATGCCTCCCAGAGCGTCCGTGTTTCCTCGTAGTGCAGTTTGAGGGAGCCGACGGTGGTCGCCTCTCGAAGCCTGTGGCCGAGGGTCGGGACGGCGAGGACCACCTCCGCTTCTGCCATTTCCTCGATGGGGCGGTCAGCGACGAGCAGGGCGGCGGCCACCAGGGGAGAGGGATGGGCGCCCTGTAGCCCGATGTGCGCGGCGTCCGAGGCGCGGGCCGCCACCAGTCCGCCAACAGGCCCCATGCAGAGCAGTCGTGCGCCCTGGGGTTTCCCGAGAGCGCGGAGCAGATCGATGAGCCCGAGGGGCCATGTCGGATGGTCCGGTGCCGGGGCGCGTAGTTCGTAGGTGCGCAGCAGGGCCTCGACCACGGTGGCGCTGTCGGCCGGGAGTTTCGAACTCAGTGCGTGATCGAGAATCGTATCGAAGTCCTCCTCGGTCCACCGTTGGGGTGGGTCCGGGATCACCGCCGGCCACAGCGTCCGAGGGATCCGGATGCGGAGGGCATCAAGCAGGAGCTCGATGGTGGCGAGTGGATCGGCTTGTCGCGGGACCGGCTTCGGGAGTTCGAGCTCCGGCCGGTGGGTGGCCAGCCAGTGCCAGCACACCACCCAGGCGAGGAGGTCGATCGGCGTATCCGGCGGCAGGGGAGCGTTCCAGAGCAGTGCGAGGCGCTCGTCCGTGGGTGCGTCGGTGGGTGTCGTCTGCATGGGATTCGGCTCGTCCGTTCGGGGTGTCGGGGAGGAGAGTCGGCCGTCATCTGGAAAAAATAAATAACTTATTAAAGCGTAGCAGGCGCAAACGGCGGATGCCACCTCCCGATGTCTTCCAGCGATCCATGGCTTGTGTGATCGCACGGCACCCTCCGGGAGGCCACCTCTCATCTGGCCCCCGAGGCCCTCACGCAATGGCCGGTCTCGCCTCGGGTGAACCGTCCGGACGCGGACGACGCCGGCCTGCTGGAGCCGCTCAACGGGCCGGGATAACTTCCACGACACCCCCTGTCGCACCCCGCCCGCAGACTTCCCGGTAACCCCAACCCGAGAGGTCCCATGCCCCACTACGTCCTCCGTGGCCCCCGAAACCTGCCGCTGGTGGAGCTGCGCTCGGTCTGTACCGAGCCGGCCGACTA
>CAZGJO010000226.1:0-3325 GCA_964525685.1 uncultured Ectothiorhodospiraceae bacterium
GTCGAGCACGCCGGCACCGTTGAACTCGGTGGTGTTGGCGATGCGGTTGAGCTCGGAGGTCAGTTCCAGCACCTCGTTGTTCAGGGCCTGACGGTCCGACTCGGAGTTGGTGTCGTTGGCCGACTGCACCGCCAGCTCACGGATCCGCTGGAGGATGTTGCCGGACTCGGACAGCGCGCCCTCGGCGGTCTGCGCCAGGGAGATGCCGTCGTTGGCGTTCCGCTGCGCCTGGTCGAGGCCGTTGATCTGCGCGGTGAAGCGCTCGGAGATCGCGAGGCCGGCCGCGTCGTCCTTGGCGCTGTTGATGCGCAGACCGGACGACAGCCGCTCCAGCGAAGTCGCCATGTCGCCCTGACTGGCGTTCAGATTGCGCTGGGCGTTCAGCGACATGATGTTGGTATTGATTACCTGAGCCATGATTAAGCCCTCCTGATTCCCGGCTTGTCCGGGCGGTTTGCCTAGCGGATATATCCGTTGGGATATTCACCGCTTCCGGGTATAGATATCGGCGACGGTCGGGGGAACTTTAGACGTCGCGACAAAAAAATTAATCACCGGGAATCAGTAAGTTGAAAAGAACTCAGCGGACGTAGTTGAACAGCGACATGTCCTTGAGCTGGGAGTAGACCTGCTGCGCCGCCTGCAGGCCCGTCATGCGCATGTTCAGCTCGCCGGTGGCGGAGGCGTAGTCCAGATCCTCGATGCCGGACAGGGTCTCTTGCATCTGCAGCTTGTAGGCATCGTTGACGTAGTCCTGGCTGTCGACGCTGTTGATCCGCGCCCCGATCTCGGAGCGGGTGTCCAGGACGTTGTCCATGGCATTGGTCAGCTCGATGAGGGCGTTGTCCATGTCCATCTGGGCCTTGGCCCGCTTCTCGGGGTTGTCCCAGTTCGTCTTCAGACCCTCCACGACACCGGCCACGGTGTCGAAGACGCTCTGGCTGCGGGAGGGCTCGATGGTGAACTCATCCCCACTGGCCGGCCGCCCCTTGAGGCTGAGGGCGATGCCGTCGAAGGTGATATCCATGCCGGGCTGATAGGCCTGCCCCTCGGGGGGATCGTCACTGCCGATCACGAACTCCCCGCGGTCCTCGTCGAAGACGCGGATGTGCAGCGGCTCGTCGGACCCCTCCGGGGCCTCCACCACGTCGAGCGTGTAGGCATGGCGCGTCAGATCGGTCTGGCTGGCCACGCGCCCCTCACTGATGACGCCGGCCCCCCGGTTGTCGGGGTTGTAGCCGGTCTTGAAGACCCGGTTGCCCTCGGCGATGTCCATGAAGATCCGCTCACCGGAGTTGGTCTGCTGGACGCGGTAGTCGGGGCCGATCTGGAGCTCACGCTCCTTGCTGTCGCCGTGGTACTCGAAGCCGGCTTCCTCGGTATAACTGAACGGCGTCGTCCGGCCCTTGGAACCGGAGAACAGGTATTCGCCGGCTCCGTCCTTGGCGTTGGCCAGCCCCACCAGCTCATTGAGGCGTTCCTCCACCTCCTTGGCGATGGCCTCGCGGTCGAAGTTGTCGAGGCTGTCGTTGTTACCCTGGATCACCAGTTCCCGGATGCGCTGCAGGACATTGCCGGTGGACTCCAGGGTCTTCTCCTCGATGTTCATCCTGTTGCGCGCATAGTCGGCGTTCTTCTGAAACTGTTCGGTCATCTCCAGGGACTTGCGCAGGTTCAGCATCTGGGTGGCCGCCACCGGGTCGTCGGCCGGGGTCAGCACCCGCTTGCCGCTCGCCATCTGCTGCTGCACATGGGAGAGATCGGTCTGGTTATCCAGCATCCCGTCGATGCCGCGCTGAGTCATGGTGGGTGTGGAAATTCGCATGGCCTACATTCCTCGCACCGCGCCGATGAGTTCCTGGAACATGGACTGGGCCGCCGAGATCACCTGGGCCGAGGCCTGGTAGGACTGCTGGAACTTCATCATGTCCGCCGCTTCCTCGTCCAGGTTCACGCCGGAGACCTCCTGGCGCGCCTCGTCGGCCTGCCGCAGCAAGGCCTGCTGGGCGTCCCGGGCGACGTTCGCCTGGTGGGTCTCGGTGCCGACATGGGTCACGAGACCGGCGTAGGTCTCCTGAAAGTCGGCATCTCCGCCCAGCATGGTCTTGCGGCTCTGAAGCTCGGCCAGTTCCAGCATGTTGCTGTTGTCACTGACCCCCTCGTTGCTGTAGCCGATGGCGAAGCGATCGCCGAGCCCGGGGTCGCCGGTGAGGCGAACCGAGTACCCGTGGTTTTCCCCGAGCACGCCCTCGTCTTCCAGGAAGTCGATGACCTCGAGGCCTTCGCTCGGGTCGTATTTCCCGGAGGCCAGGGCGTCACCCGTCTCCGCGTGGCGTACCTCGAAGGCATAGGGCGAGTTCGGATCATCGGAGAACTGGATCTCGATGGGAGGGCTCAGGCGCTGAGGCTCGGCGAAGGCCTCGCCGTCTCCGGCCTCGCCCCGGGTACTGTGGATCTCCACGTCGTTGAGCCGGGCATCCCCGCGGTTGTTGCGATCGTTGTGGATCCCCACGGGGCTTGCCGCCGCGATCTTCGCCGGGTCGTCCAGATTGTCGTGGATGGCGATGGTCCGCGCACCGGCGCGCGATGGCTGGATCAGGTAGGAGTCCCCGGGCTCGATGTTGCCGTCACCAATGGAGATAGCCAGCCCCTCCACCTCGACTTGGGGCTCGCCGTCCTGGGGGTCGATATCACCGACCACCAGGGCGCCGGTGCCGGCGTCCACCAGGTTGTAGCTGCCGTCGCCCTGGGCCATCAGGCGATAATCGCGATTGGACATCTCACTGGTATCGACGATCTCGTAGCTGACCTCCGGGGCATCGTCAGCATTGCCGAAGTGCGCCTTCACCGGTTCATGGCGGATATCGAAGAAATCCCCGCCCACCTCGGAGTTCAGGTCCATGCCCTTGCGGTGCTGCTCGTTGTAGTGCTCGGCCAGGCCGTAGGCGACACGCCCGAGTTCGTTGGCGGCCGGATCCAGGATGTCGTTGCGATAATCACGCAACGCGCCGAGCTGACCGCCATCCACCAGGTTGGAGACGTTCACGGTCGTGTTGCCCTGGCGGTAGCCGATCTCGGTGCGGCTGCTGTCGTAGGGGCTGTTGATGATCTCCAGTCCACGCGCCTCGAAATTGGAGACCAGGGACTGCCCCCGGCCGATGTAGACGTTGACGGCACCGTTGTCCTGCTTGGTGGTCCGCACCTCGATGTTCTCGGCCAGGTCCTTGATGAGCTTCTCGCGCTGGTCCAGCAGATCATTGGGCTGCCGGCCGGCGGCGGTGCCCTCCGAGGTGGCGATCTGGTAGTTCAACGAGGCGATCTCCTC
>CAZGJO010000227.1:0-3299 GCA_964525685.1 uncultured Ectothiorhodospiraceae bacterium
AACCGTCCGGACGCGGACGACGCCGGCCTGCTGGAGCCGCTCAACGGGCCGGGATGACTTCCGCGACATCCCTCGTCGCGCGCCGTTTGTACCGTACGTGGGTGGCGCTGCTAGCGACGGTTTTAGGGGCGCCGGCGCGATGCAGTGGGGCGGCTTGATTCAATATTGACCACCTGTCGAGTGGCTCCTGTGCGCCGATTGTGTTGAATTGAAGGGCAATGGTTCGTACCAAGAAGGCAAACAACGCCATGACGAAACATCCACCGCTTCCGCCTTTGTTGAACGACAATTATTCTGGCCGGTCTGGCTCGGGGCGACTGGCCCCGCTGGATGCCTGTGCTCGCCGACATCTGGCGCAGTACTTCGAGGCCCTCGGGGACCAAGAGCCCCGCAATCTCTATCAGCAGGTCCTCGAGGCCGTCGAGCGTCCGCTTGTCAACGCGGTGCTGGAACAGACGCAGGGTAACCAGACCCGGGCCGCTGAAATCCTGGGACTATCCCGAGCCACCCTGCGCAAACGGCTGCAGCGCTACGGCCATCTCTAGGCTCCAGGGACTGGAGTCGTGGGTCTCTCCGTTGTCCACAGAACCTGTGGATAACCTTGTGGAAAGGATGCGGGAGAGGAAGGTAACTACCTGACTCCTCTTGGGGTGTCTCAGATTGGTCATCGATTCACCAGCGCGCTTAACCGGTTGTTTTCAGGCGGCGTTTTGTAAGCGATTGATTGTTCGACGGGACGCCATCCCGGTCGGATGTCAAGTGCGTGACGAGGCCGATGGGGTGTTGACAACTCCTCCGCTCTGCCGGTGAAACGAGGCCCACGCCGGCCCGTCACTCCCGATACAGCGCCGCCATCCCCCGCGCCGTCTCCGCCATCGCCTCGCGCAGCGCCGGCGGCCCGAGCACCTCCACATGCCGCCCGAAGCCCTGCAGCCACCAGCGCAACTGATGGGTGTCCGGCACCTTGGCGGTGAGCTTCAGCCAGCCGCTGCCGTCCGGCTTGAGCGTCTGGCTCGGACTCAGCGGCGTCTCGAACAGCCCCTCGCCGACTTCGGGGGCGAGACGCGCCTCCAGCCGGATGGTGCCGTGGTTGCGGTTGGCGTCGAAGCCGCCGCGGTGGATCCAGTCGTCGAAGTCGAAGCCGGGCGGCACCCGGGCCGGCTCCTCGAGCACCTCGGCGCTCTTGAACCGGTGCAGCGCGAACATCACCACATCGTCGTACTCGCCGTGGTTGGCCACCAGGTAGATCACCGCATCGCGAAAGGCGAGGCCCTGGGGGCTCAGCTCGTAGTCGCGGGCCCGACCCGAGCGCGGCTTGTAGTGGACCGCCACCCGCCGCTGGCGAAACAGGGCGTCGTAGAGAGGCTCCATGACAGCCGGCTCGATTGCCGGCGGTTGCAGCGGCTGGTAGCGCGGCAGCACCCGGATCCGATCGCGCCAGGCGAGCATGCCGTTGCCGCTGGCGCGCAGCACCTGCTCGGCCTGATCGAAGTGCGGCTGCATGAGGCCGAGTGCGCCCCGGGGCAGCATCTCGGCGAGGTAGCGGTGGGCGAGGGTGAAGGTCAGCGCCGTGGCGGTGTCCATGCCGGGCAGGGTCTGGGCGGCCGCCTGGGCGGACCAGGACCAGCCGTAGGGGTGATTGCGATCGTCGCAGATGAGCGGGAAGTGACCGCTGAGGGTGTTGAGATCGCGCTGGATGGTGCGCGGCGTGGTCTCGAAGCCCTCGGCGGCGAGCCGGTCGCGCAGCTCCGTGGTACTGACGCGGCGCGGCTCGCGGGGGATGAGCCGGAGCATGGTGAGCAGGCGGAGGTTGGTGTCGGCCATGGGGTGTGCATCCTGCGATGTGAGGGGGTAAGGTATCCTGCCACAGGATAGCGAATCGTTGCGACATCACCTGTCGCATGGAAGATGTAGGGTGGCCGGCGCTGGAACCGTCGGCGACAAAAGGAGGGGCAAGGCACTCATGGCAACGGAAACTGCGTCCCGAGCGTACTGTGCGATCGCCGCTTACCACGAGGCCGGCCACGTGGTGGCGGCTTTTCGGGAAGGGCGCCGGATCGCCGAGGTCAGCATTGAGCCGGAACTCCCCGGTGTGGGTTCCACGCTCAGGGATGAAGCCGAGCTGATCGATCCCTATGCCCATGCCGTGAACGCCGGCATGGCCCGAGCCTCCTGGCGGAACCGTCTGGCCATCGCCCGCTCCGACATCCGAACCCTGCTCGCCGGGCCGTTGGCCGAGGCGCGTTACCTTCGTAAGCCGTTGCGCGCTGACGGCTCGTGCGGCGATCTTGATGCGTGCCACGACCTTGCCATCTGGCTTGGCGATGAATATCAACGCCTGGGTGGGAGACACAACCTGCCGCCGTTCGAACCAGTGGATTTCCTCAACCAGGAGCGAGCACGCATGCGGCGCTGGGTCGGCCGTGCACGCAACTGGGGACTCATTGTCCCCATTGCTCGGGAGCTGCTGCTTCGAGCGCGGCTGGGTGAGGCGGAGGTCATGACGATCATCGAGGCCTGTCACGAACGTGCTGAGCAGCCGGCACTACCGCTCTACCAGCCGACGCCTGTGCTCATTCACGAGCCCGAGCCGGAGCTCGAACCGGAACGGGAGCCCTCGTCCGAGCTGGTCGAGGAGGGTAGCGCCTCGAACCCGGTGGTGATCCCTCTGCCTGTGGTGATGGGCCTGTCGATCAGGCCGACCCGGCTTGCGGCGAACGACGCCGAAGTGGAGCCGGCACAGGGCGTGGAGGAAGGGATGAGCGGTGGAACGCCTGCCGAACCCAAGCCCTGGGTGCCAGCCACAGAGGAAGAGGCCCGAAGGCGCGGACGGGTTATCCTGCTGGACTGGGAGCGGGGGCTATGGGATGCATTGCGGATTCCGATGCTGGTGATGAGTGTGGCGATGCTCTGGCTGCTGGTGGCGAGCTGGTTGTTTTAAGCGTGATACGTCAATGAGGCAAACTGGCCAACCTGGTCTCAAGTGCAGAGTGAACCTGCTATCAGACATGGGTGCAATGTGCGCGAAGCGCATCGGACCGAGCCGGCCATCGCGGCGTAAAATTTGTGCAAGTGAGTGTCCAGGATTTCAGGGGCTTTACACGCAGCCGTTCACGGAACTGCACAAGTCGCGCCGACAGACGCAGGGAGATGCCGCGATCCAGCCAGTACTGCTCCACTTCCTCGGGCAGACTCGGTGGCTTGAGGCTGCGTTGTTCAGCCACACCCACACTCGGCTCGTTGCCGAACAGGATACGGAACGCCCCTCCATCATCCAGCTTGTCCTCCAGACGAATGAG
>CAZGJO010000228.1:0-3287 GCA_964525685.1 uncultured Ectothiorhodospiraceae bacterium
CAGCCTGCCGATACCTCGCCTGGGCCTCTACCTGGGCGAGGCGACGGCGCCACTCTGGACCCAGTCCATATGCCTGGAGCGCCGCGAGAAGTCGGGGCTGGCCGATGTCCGTCTGGAACATGGTTCGCCGGAAGAGGCGGGAAGTGCGGCCACTGAACTTGCCGTGCCGCGCCAGGGCGGTGAGCGCCACTTCGCCGCCCGCGCCTTCAGCGCTCTGTTCTGAGCCTCGATCCCCTTCAGTTGTTCCTCCCCGGGCCGCTAACGGGTGCGGGTCCATGGTGCCATGGACCCGCGACGCGGCAACCGGGAGCACGCCATGGGCGAAGGTTGGGACACGGTAACGGGCTTTTTCGCCGGGGAGCTGTTCATCTCCCTGGTGCGCGCGACGATCATCCTGGTGGTCGGGTGGTTGCTGGCGCGGCTGGCCGGGCGCCATCTGCCCCGGCTGTTCGGCTCGCACCTGGATGCCCAGCGCGCCATGCTGGTCCGGCGCCTGACCTTCCACCTCATCCTGGTGCTGGTGGTGCTCTCGGTTCTGCGCGAGCTGGGGTTCGATCTCACCGTCCTGCTCGGCGCCGCGGGGGTCCTGACCCTGGCCATCGGTTTCGCCTCCCAGACCTCCGCCTCGAACCTGGTCAGCGGGCTCTTCCTCATCGGTGAACGCCCCTTCGCCATCGGCGAGTTCATCCGAGTGGGGGAGACCACCGGGGAGGTCGTCTCCATCGACCTGCTCTCGGTGAAGCTGCGGACCTTCGACAACCTCATGGTGCGAGTGCCCAACGAGAGCCTGATCAAGAGCGCGATCACCAACCTCTCCCGTTACCCCATTCGGCGGCTGGACGTCGCCCTCGGGGTTGCCTACAAGGAGGATGTCGAGCATGTGCGCCGGGTACTGAACGACGTCGCCGCCGCCAATCCGCTCTGTCTGGAAGAGCCGCCGCCGCTCTTCCTCTTCCTGGGGTTCGGCGATTCCGGTCTCGATCTGCAGTTTTCGGTCTGGGCCGCCCGCGAGAACTTCCTGACGTTGCGCAATACCATCCATGAGGAGATCAAGAACGCCTTCGACGCCGCGGGCATCGAGATCCCGTTCCCCCATCGCAGTCTCTATGCCGGGGAGGCGACCCGGCCGTTCCCGGTGGCCATCGTTGAACCGAACATGCCGGAGGAATCACCGACATGAGAGTACGCAAGTGCCTGACCGGGGTGTTGATGGCGCTGATGGCGGCGGTGACGCTGGCCGCCGTCGCCCTGCCCGACACGGCCCGGGCCCAGACCGCCGAGGAGCTGGAGGGCATGCAGGTGCCGCTGCTGCGCCATCGTCCCATCTACTTTGCCCTGCACGATGGCGAGAGCAAGGTACAGCTGTCGTTCCGGTTCGCCCTGAGCGAGGAGAGCAATTTCTACTTCGCCTATACCCAGATCATGTTCTGGTCGCTGTTCGAGAACTCACTGCCCATGGAAGAGATCCGCTACAAGCCGGAGCTGTTCTACCGCTTCCGGCCTGATTCGCCCTGGCTCAGCCAGGTCAATCTCGGGCTCAACGAGCACGACTCCAACGGCCAGGACGGAGACGCGAGTCGTGGCTACGACGCCGCCTATCTGGAGACGGTCAGCTTCCTGGACCCCGGGGGGCGAGACATCCGCTGGTCCAACCGTTTCTTCGGCTACTACGACCTCAGCCGGAACAATAAGGACTTCGCCGGCTACCGCAGCACCTACGAGACGCGTTTCGACTACCGTGCCGGCCTGCTGGGCGACGACCGCATGATGCTGCGCGCTGTCCTTCGGGATCGGGGCGAGGTGGACGAGGAAGAGGACGGTTTCGGCCTCGGCGCCTTCGAGGTGGGCTACCGCTTCCCCATTCCCCACCTGAACAACGGGGCCCTGCAGTTCTACATCCAGTACTACGACGGCTACAACGAGACCTGGCGGGCGTACGATGAGCGCACTCAGACCGTGCGGGCCGGCTTCATGCTGCGCTGACGACGGCGCACTGGACGTTTTCTAGACAGCCGGCTCCAGCTACCCTTCGACCTCCCTCCCTTTGGGCTACACTCCCAGTAAATCCTAAAGCCAGTGGCGCAGTTGCCACCCGATGGCCCCGGCCAGCCGCTCCCACCAGGTGCGGCGCGGCAGATCGCTGCGGGTGATGGTCTCCGCCTGCTGTCGGTCGTGCTCGAACTGCCGGACGAGCGCCGTACAGATGGCCGGACGGCGGGTCACGTAATTGACCTCGTAGTTGTGGAACAGGCTCCGGTAATCGAGATTGGCGGTGCCCAGGGTTGCCCATTCGCCATCCACCACCAGGGTCTTGGCGTGCAGCGTGCGCGGTCGGTATTCATGGATGTGGATCCCGTGGCGCAGCAGGCGACGGTAGATGTGCCAGGCGGTCATCCGCAGCAGCCAGCGGTCGGTCACCGCCGGCAGCAGGAGGTGGACGGCGACCCCGCGGGCCGCCGCCGCATAGAGATGACGCCGGGTGCGCCGATCCGGGGCGAAGTAGGGAGTGGTGAGCTGGATCTCGCGGCGTGCCGTGCGCAGGCCCCGGCGGAACAGGCGGCTCATGGCATGGCGCTGGCGCGGCAGCCGGTTGCTGATGAGCAGGTCACCGTCGAGCTCCAGGGGGGGCGGGCGATGCTGTAGCCAGGCCGGCGGTCGCCGCCGCCAGAAGGTCTCGAAGAGGCCGGCGGCCCGGGCGGTCAGCGAGGGGTTCGGCAGGGCGACATGGGTGTCGCGCCAGCGCCGGATCCCGTACAGGGCGGCGCTGTTCTCGCGGTGGATGTTGAAGCCGCCGAGGAAGACGCAGCGCCGATCGATGATCAGCAGCTTGCAGTGGTTGCGCCGGTTGTAGCGCCAGGGATCGCGCCAGCTCCAGCGATGGAAGGCGCGAAACCGCACCCCGGCGCGGCGCAGGGTGGTGACAAAGTCGCTCGGGAGCAGGAAGAGGCTGCCCAGGGCATCGACATGGAGACGGACGTCGAGCCCGCGTCGTGCGGCCCGGGCCAGGGCGGCACCGAAGCGGCGGCCGACGGCGTCGGCACTGAAGATGTAGCTCTCCATCCAGACGCGCTCCCGGGCCGTGTCGATGGCGTCGAGCATGTCGGCATAGAGGGTGTCGCCCTCGAAATAGAGGACGGGGTCCGTGTCGGGGCGGTTCGTCATGGGCGGAGCCTATCAGAAACGCCGTGCGGTCCGGGGCAGTCTTCATGTTCTCGGGAAGCCCTTTTATTTGTAATCTTTTTGTGACATACCCCTCGTACGAGGAGTTGACGGGCAGAGGCTATGCT
>CAZGJO010000229.1:0-3267 GCA_964525685.1 uncultured Ectothiorhodospiraceae bacterium
AGAAGATCGCCGCCGGGATCAGGTAGACGAACGGCGGCATGGTCTGCATCAGGTCGAGGACCGGCCGGACCACCGCCTCCACCCGCTCGCTGCGGGCCATGGCCACCCCCACCGGCAGCCCCAGTACCAGGGCGATGAGGCTCGCCGAGAGCACCAGCGCCAGGGTCGACATGGTCTCGTCCCACAGCCCCATGCCGAACAGCGCCGCCACGGCGACCACCGCGAACAGGGCGAAGCGCCAACTGACCCGCCACCAGGCCAGGACGATGATGACCAGGGCCATGAGCTCCGGCGGCGTCCCGCGCAGCACGTCCTCGAAGCCGTTGGCCAGGAAGCCGATGAAGTCGGCGATGCCGTCCAGCACCGGCTCCAGATTGTCCAGGATCCAGTCGACCAGCCACTCGATCCAGTCGCCGATATTGATGGTATCCCTGAAGAGTTCCTTGATGTTCATGGCGCGTTATCCCGTCCGGTCCAGGGTCTGCAGCAATGCGGTCTTGGAGATGACCCCGAGGTAGCGGCCGTCGTCATCGACCACCGGCACCGGCCAGCGGCTCTCGGCCACCAGCGAGAGGACCTCGTTGAGCGGCATGTCGCGGCCGGCAGTCTCGACCTCCGGCAGAAAGGCATCGGCATAGCGCGTCTCGCCATCGCTCTCGATGGCCGCCAGCAGGCTCTCGACACTGACCGTGCCCAGGTAGCGCTGATCGCGGTCGATGACCACGCCGGCATCGCCCTGGCCGGCCTGGAGCTGATGGAGCGCGGCGTTGACATCGACCCCGGGGCGCTCGATCACCGTCACCGCCTTCTTGCGGGCAATGTCCCCGGCGGAGAAGACCTGGCTGACATCCACCCCGTAGAAGAAGGAGCGCACGTAGTCGTTGGCCGGCCGGGTGACGATCTCCTCCGGCGTGCCGATCTGCACCACGGCGCCGCCCTGCATGATGGCGATGCGATCGCCGATGCGCATGGCCTCGTCCAGGTCGTGGGAGATGAAAACCACGGTGCGGGCCTTCTCCTGCTGCAGGGCGATGAGCTCGTCCTGCATCTCGGTGCGAATGAGCGGATCGAGGGCGGAGAAGGCCTCGTCCATGAGCAGGATGGAGGGGTCGGTGGCCAGCGCCCGCGCCAGACCGACGCGCTGCTGCATGCCGCCGGAGAGCTCCTGGGGGTAGCTGTTGGCGTGGCTCTTCAGCCCCACGGTCGCCAGTGCCTCCAGGGCGCGCTCTTCGCGTCGGTGGCGGTCGGTACCGGCCACCTCGAGCCCGAAGCTGGTGTTTTCCAGTACCGTGCGGTGCGGCAGCAGGGCGAAGGACTGGAAGACCATGGACATGTCGCGGCGCCGCAGCTCGATGAGCTCCTTCTGGCTCATCCGTGTCACGTCCTGGCCATCCACCCGGATGGCGCCCCGGGTCGGTTCGAACAGGCGGTTGAGCATGCGCACCAGGGTCGACTTGCCGGAACCCGACAGCCCCATGACCACGAAGACCTCGCCCTCGCGAATGGAGAAGTTGGCGTCCATCACTCCGACGGTGTTGCCGGTGCGCTCGAAGATGGTGTCCTTGTCCAGACCCTCCTCCAGCATGCCGAAGGCCTGGTCCGGGTCGGGCCCGAAGATCTTGTAGAGGTTCTCGACGACGATCTTGTCTGTCATGGGCGGCTCATCAGGAAGAAGGGATTCCGGCGCGACGGATGCGCGGGACCGATGGTCTCAGGATAGACATCTCGGCGCAAACGTTCCAGCGAACACGCACGCAAGGAGCAACACGGGGATTCCGGGAGGGGGAGATGGCGCGCCCGGGAGGATTCGAACCTCCGACCTCTGCCTCCGGAGGGCAGCGCTCTATCCAGCTGAGCTACGGGCGCATCAAGCAACACAGAATAGCGTCCCTGAGACCGCACGTCCACCTCTCTCCCGTTTCGGTTTTCACCGCGAGACAATAAGGATATACTCACGGATTCTCTCGTACGATCCTGTCGGCGGCCCGACCGCCGGTACAGACAAACCTAAAGACTACACAAGCGAGGTTCCCGGGATGAGAAAGGGTCTGAAGTGGACGACGGCATTGCTCGGCATGACGTTTGCGGGTAGCGCGGCGTGGGCCGTCCTTGAGGGTCCTCAGCAGGACCCCATGGAAGAGAGCGCCATCCTCGAGCGCATCGCCCCGGTGGGCTCCGTGCGCTCCGGCGAGGTGGACGATGAGCCGGAAGAGCGCGAGATGCTCTCCGCCTCCGAGGTCAACAGCCAGACCTGCGCCGCCTGCCACGATACCGGTGCCGCCGGCGCGCCCATAACCGGGGACAACGACGACTGGGCCCCGCGTGCTGAACAGGGCTTCGAGACCCTGGTCGACCACGCCATCAACGGCTTCGGCGGCGGCGCCATGCCGCCGCGTGGCGGCAACCCCGACCTCACCGACGAAGAGGTCGAGGAGACCGTGCGCTTCATGCTCGAGGAGAGCGGCATCAGCTTGTAAATCAGGCCTTCGATGTTTCGCTGGTTCCGCCAGCGCCCGCTGCGGCGGGCCCTGCGGGGCATCGAGCAGGGCCGGTGCGCCATCGAGAGCGTCCTCGGCCTGCCCCACGTCCTCGCCCAGCCGCTGGTGGAACGCCATTTCGGCACCCTGGCCACCCCTTCCGACGAATCCTTCCGCGAGACCGGCCGCAACGGCTACTGGCAACTCCCCTCTCCGCATCCCGCCATCGAACTGAAGGTCGCCGCCGGCGACGATGGACGCCTGACCGAGGGCCTGATCCGCCTGTCCGACGACTGGGCCGGGCTGGTGCTCTACACCGAATGGGACCCCGGCCTGCCGGAACCGCGCTGGCAGATCCGGCTGGTGCCGCCGCTCGGGGAGGGGGTGGATGGGCTGTACCGGGCGTTGACGGGGGAGGCATTGCCGGCGCAGGACGGCTGAGTGAGTGCCTGGGGTGTCGGTCTGGCGGGCGGGGTGGTCCCGCGAGGCCGGTACGCCGTGAATACGTCCGTGTAGGCTCGACGGTCGCATCCCTGCGACCGACGACCGGCTCTCGCGGGACCACCCCACCCACCAGACCTGGCTCGAGGTTCCCCGTGTCTGCCTCGCGCCGATTTTCGAGGCAGAGCCAGACCCAGGCCGGACGAAACCACCTTCGCACTCCCAAAAAGTCGCCTCGTGGGGGAACCGCCACCCGAACCACCCGCTTTTCGAGCCGGGGCGGGTGTGGTGGGCCCCGCCGGGCGGGCGGGGGGCCGGGGGGTGGGGGCGGGGCGGGCCCCGGGGGGGG
>CAZGJO010000230.1:0-3263 GCA_964525685.1 uncultured Ectothiorhodospiraceae bacterium
GCCTGCGGGGATGACCCGTTCAGCTTCTCCGGCTCCCCGGCGCCGCTGCGGCGTTCCCCGCGCCTGCGGGGATGAACCGTCTCCGAGCGTGTAGGGCACGGCAGTGTGCGGGCGTTCCCCGCGCCTGCGGGGATGAACCGCCGGCTTCAGTTGTGCCCCCCTGAACGTGGAGGCGTTCCCCGCGCCTGCGGGGATGAACCGTCATCGGTCGTCTCCCGTGTCGTGTTTGGCGAGCGTTCCCCGCGCCTGCGGGGATGAACCGGTTGATTCGGATGTCTTTCTGGATGAATTCATGCGTTCCCCGCGCCTGCGGGGATGAACCGCGGGGAGAGTACATGGTGGTGGGTGCCGTGTCGCGTTCCCCGCGCCTGCGGGGATGAACCGTCCGTTGCGGTGGTCAGCACAGCCGTTGTGCCGCGTTCCCCGCGCCTGCGGGGATGAACCATGCACTCGGTGCAGCTGCGGGCCGAGAACACCGCGTTCCCCGCGCCTGCGGGGATGAACCGGCCCCCCGCCGCTTGGTAAGGCGAAAGACGGTACGTCGACTTGTGGCCAATGGCTACCCGGAGGTGGGTCAAAATTGTTGGCCAGAGGAGAGGTGGGTCGTTTTAGTTGGCCATTAACAGCCATGCCCACGACGTCGAGATCGTGGACTACCACTGACAAAGGGGTATCAAGATGACACTGAGCGCAATGCGAGCGATCCATCCGGGAGAAATCCTGCGCGAGGAATTCCTGCTTCCGCTCGACATGAGCGTCAACGCGCTGGCCCGTGCCCTACGGCTCCCGCCGTCGCGCCTGCACGAGATCATCCACGGTCGCCGTGCGATCACGCCGGATACCGCCCTTCGCCTGGCGCGTTACTTCGGCACAACCGCGCAGTTCTGGATGAATCTGCAGGTGCAGCACGACCTGCGTCGTGAGCAGGCCGCGCATGGTGACCTCATTGCCCGGGAGATCCCCTATCCATTGGCGGGGTAATCGCCCCGGAAAGCGGGCGGGCCGCCGGGGCCGGCTATTCCTCCGCCGCCTCCTGCTCCGCATTCGCCCTTGCCTCTTCCAGGCGCGCCTGGAGCTGCTGGCCGGCGGCCTGCAGGCTGGCGGCCACTTGGCCATAGCGGGCCGCCGGGATCACCAGTTCGCCGGTGGTGCGTTCCCTGCCGTCGGCGCCGTAGGCCACGGTCTCGACGCGGACCACGCCGTTGCGCAGGGAGACCGCGCCGAGCTGTTCGATGAAGGTGTCCGTCATGGGGGTTCTCCTGTCGGGGGTGTCGTTCGTCGGGGCATCATCGTCCATTGCGGCGATCGGTGGAACCGTCTGGCCGGTTCACTGTGCATATTCTGGGCAGTGCGGGCAGGTTGATAGTTTTGGGCTATCAATTCGTTCGAAACAAACGATTTCATCCGTCCATCAGCATTGGCTAATCTTTGTCCCGAATTCACGACAAAGAGGTGAGCAACATGAACGACATGACCGAGACCCGCACCGTTGGCCAGATGCCGCGGATGAACGAGCCGGCCCCGCGCTTCGAGGCGCCGACCACCCACGGCGTCAAGCGTCTGGAGGACTACAAGGGCCGCTGGCTGGTGCTGTTCTCCCACCCGGCCGACTTCACGCCGGTGTGCACCACGGAGTTCATGGCCTTCGCGAAGGCCCATGCCGACTTCCAGGCCATCGACACGGAGCTGCTCGGCCTGTCCATCGACAGCCCGCACTCCCACGTCGCCTGGGTGCGCAACATCAAGGAGAAGTTCGGGGTCGAGATCCCGTTCCCGATCATCGCCGACCTCTCCATGACCGTGGCCAATGCCTACGGCATGGTGCAGCCGGGGGCCTCCGACACCTCGGCGGTGCGGGCGACCTTCGTCATCGACCCGGAGGGGATGATGCGCGCCATGGTCTACTACCCGATGACCAACGGCCGCTCCATCGACGAGATCCTGCGCCTGGTGAAGTCGCTGCAGACCTCCACCGAGCACGGTGTCGCGACCCCCGAGGGCTGGCAGCCCGGCGACAAGGTCATCGTGCCGCCGCCGTCCGGTACCGAGGAGGCGGAGCAGCGCATGAGCGAGGGTTACGAGTGTGTTGACTGGTACTTCTGCAAGAAGTCCCTGTAACCGCGTGACCCGGCGCCGTCCTTCGCGGCGCCGGACGGAAAGGGGGACAAAAAAGGGGACAGTCCCGGCCGGGACTGTCCCCTTTTTTGTCCCCGGCTTGTTCGATATCTCGGTTCCCGCGCTGCGCTGTACGGCCTTGTACAGTGTGTTGCTTTTGCTCCCCTGTTTACGCAGGATCATTCATCCACGATCAAAAAGTACGTTGTCCGCCATGCTTCATCGTCATCTGGACCATCAACGCCTCACTCTCGCCGCGATCGACGACGTGATCGCACGCGGGCGGTGGAGCGATTGGGCGGAACTGCGCCGGGCCGTCTTGTCCGACCGCACCATAATGGACAAGGTGGAGCGCGTTTGTCGCCCATACGTCGCCGATCCTTACGCTCAGCGCCATCACTTCTGGATGAACTACGTCAAGGAGCACCGTACCGATGGCTGACTGGGAGCTCGTCCTCTCCTCTGCCGCTCGGCTCCAGCGGATCCTGCTGGATGCTGTGCTGGTCGGTGGAACCGCCTCGGCAATCCATGCAGAGCATCGCTTCTCTCGTGACGCTGATCATGTACTGACCGATCTGCATCAACGGTTCGATGAGGTGCTCGCCGAGCTTGAGTCGGTTGCGGGATGGAAGACGGCTCGTGTACAGCGCCCCGTGCAAATCCTTGGCAGTCTCGATGGCATCGAAACGGGGATCCGTCAACTCATCCGCGACGAACCACTGGAAACGACAGAGGTGGACTACCACGGCGCGCGGATCACGGTTCCGACCGAAGGTGAGATCCTGCGCATCAAGGGCGTGTTGATCCTCAAGCGCAACGCCACGCGAGACTACATCGACTTCGTGGCCCTGGCCGAAAACATGGGTGATGAAAGCGTTGCCAATGCGCTGCAGTCATTTGACCGGCTCTACCAGCAGGACAACGAGGAATCACCGCTACAGCAGTTGCAGGTGCAACTGGCCAACGCACAGCCCTACGATCTGGAGGAAACCGAGCTCAGTGAATACAAGAACCTCGATCCGCGCTGGCATGACTGGCAAACGGTCAAAGCCGTTTGCTCCCACCTTTCAACCGTGATTTTCGACCGGGTGTGCGAGGCGCATGCTCGTTGAGTCATAGATAAAAACAATCGAATCGTTGCAAACAAA
>CAZGJO010000231.1:0-3221 GCA_964525685.1 uncultured Ectothiorhodospiraceae bacterium
TCACCCGCGCTGTCGGATGGCTGTCCGGACGCAACTCGATGATGAACGCTCAAGGCTTCGGGACGGCTGTCCTTGACGAACCCTGGCGGTCGTACCACGTCTCACGTGCGTGCGGCATCGAGCCACCGTCCGAAGAAGAGGCGCACACCGCCCTCGGTGACGCCCGCTGGGTCAAGCGCCTCTACGAACGCATCACGGGCCGAGCATGATCGCGTTCCCCGTCCTCGGCATCCCCGCCCCACAGGGCTCCAAGTCGGCTGTGGTCCGCGGCGGCCGTGCTGTCCTCATCGAAGGTGCCTCCACCGTCGGCCGCGAGAAGCACCGCGCCTGGCGTGACGCCGTCGGCTGGCAGGCCGCCCAAGCCCGCACACACCATGGCCCGGTCGACGACGACACACCGGTGTCCGTCCGGGTCTGGTTCTGGCTCCCCAAGCCCAAGTCCCGCCCGAAGCGGGCCGTCTGGGCAGATCGCAAGCCCGACCTGGACAAGCTCATCAGGGCCACCCTCGACGGGCTCGGTGACGGCGGCCTCCTCAAGCACGACAGCAGGGTCGTCACCGTCACCGCGTCCAAGGCCTACGCGACCGCCGCCACCGGCGCCGTCATCCACATCGGCATCCCCGACGTCCCGCCGCTCATCCCGACCCAGCTGTTCGACCCCTTCGAGGAGACCACCCATGCCTGACACCGCCCTCGAGGTCCGCGCTCCCGCAGCACCCACCTTCCTGCCCGGCGAGCAGGAGTCTGGCCGGATCTGGAAGCTCGCCAACGCGATCGCGTCCACCGACTTCGTCCCCAAGAGCCTGCGCGGCAACCCGCCCGCAATCATGGCCGCCATGTTGACCGGCCGCGAGCTCGGCATCATGCCGATGCGGGCCCTCCGGCAGGTGAACATAATCGAAGGGCAACCGAGCCCCTCGCCTGAGCTGATGATGGCGCTCGCGTTGAAGGCCGGCCACGAGGTCGACGTCGTCGAGACCTCCCGCACCCGCTGCATCGTCGAGGTGCGCCGCAAGGACTGGCCCGAGGACCGCCGACGCCGCCTGGAGTGGGACATCGACGACGCGGTGGCTGCCGGGCTCTGCACGATCACCGAGGACGGCAAGGTCCGGGCCCGCTCCAAGCAGGGCAACCCGCTGCCGTGGGAGACCTACACGCGCGCCATGCTCCGCAGCCGGGCCGTCTCCGAGGCGTGCCGCACCTGGCTGCCCGACGTGGTCGACGGCGCCTCCTACGTCCCCGAAGAGCTCGGCGCCGCCGTGAACCGCGACGGCCACGCCCAGGAGCTCGTCGACGCCGCCGAGACCCGCGGTGAGACCTACGACCCCCTCGAGGGCGAACCGGCAGAGGTCCGCGAGCAGGTCGCCGAAGCGATGGGTGACGACGACGTGGTCGACGCCGAGATCGTCGACGACGACACCGGGGAGATCACGGGCGAAGTCGAACCCGAACCCGACCCGGTCCCTGACGACGGCACCCCACCAGCAGACACCGAAGAGTCCGATGTCGAGGTGGACGAGGACGCCTACGACTGGCGTGCACACGCCACCGACGCCGGCATCAAGCTCCTCGACGTCCTCAAGGCCCTCCGCGACGACTGGCCCACCAACTCCGAGTGGAACAAGCCCAACCGCTCCAAGGACATCGACGGGCTCGCCGCCGACCCGGTCATGGCACCCATCGTCCGCGCCGCCATCGACGACCTGAGGAGCGCCTAATGGCATGGGCCCGCGTAGACGACCAGTGGTTCGCCCACCGCAAGGTGGTCACCCTCACCCTCGCCGCCCGCGGACTCTGGACCACCGTGCTGTCCTGGTCCTGCGCCCAGCGGTCTGACCACGTCCCCACCCACATGGCACGGTTCCTCGCCGGCGGCGACGACATCGACGACCTCGCCCAGGAGCTCGTCGACGCCGGCCTCTGGATCGAGGCGGACGACGGCTGGTACATCCACGACTGGGCCGAGTACCAGGACAAGTCGCTCTCAGAGAAGCGGTCAGAGGCCGGCGCGAAGGGCGGGAAGGCCTCCGGTGAAGCACGACGCGAAGCAACAACGAAGCAAACGAAGCAACCGGACGAAGCAAACGACGAAGCGGGAGCCCTACCCGGCCCTTCCCGTCCCGGCCCTACCCAACCCAAGAGCGAGAGCCGCGCGACACGACTACCAGAAGGCTGGACACCCCAACCCGAACCCGAACTGATCCGTGCAGTCGGCGGGCAGAGAGCCGCCGACGAACAGCTCGAGCTCTTCACCGACCACTGGAGGGCACAGCCAGGAGCGAAGGGCCGCAAAGCCGACTGGCAAGCGACCTGGCGGAACTGGCTCCGCAGATCCCGAGAGTTCGCCGGCAACAGCCCCCGCGCAGCACCCGACCAGCAACCACGAACACAGCCCGTCGTCGGCTCCGACGAGTGGCAAGCCCGCGAAGCCGACCAACGAGCCCGCGAGGAAGCCGTCCTGGGAGGAGCAGCATGATCACCGGCCACGACCACCTCGAGAAGCTCGTGACCGACATCATCCACTGGTCCACTCAGGCCGGCATCGGCTGGCTCCGAGAAGACCAAGCCTCCGCGATGCCACGCAGCGGCGACGGCACCGGCGGCAGCCAGGGCCCCGCCAACCCGGTCGCCCAGCTCGTAGCCGCCGGCCGCCGCACAGGAAGCCGCGACCGCATCGGCTCCAAGATCCTCCACGTCCACCAGGTCCTCCGCGACCTCCACCTCGAGCTCACCCCCCGCGCCCCATCCCGCGTCTGCCGCTGCTGCAAGACCGAGATGGCCACCACCGCCCCAGACGCCGCCGGGGAGTGGACAGCCTGCCCCGCCTGTGACCGCTACCAGCGCGAGTGGAACACCCGCTGCCCAGACGAGGTCCACCGCGGACGGCCACAGGTCAGGATGTGTGAGTGCTCTGCGGACTGCTGCGAGCCCGGCACCTGTCCCGATCGTGCTGCCGAAGGACGGACCGTCTCAGAGCGGTGCCTCAAGCGCCAGTACCGAGCACGACACCAAGCTGGATGAGGTCCGGATGCGACCAGCCGATAGCACGCCGTAACCCACCCAGGAGGAACCCATGCTGTACCGCTCCAAGCCGCAAGAGGTCGAGGCCGTCCAGTGGGACGGCGTACACATCGACCCACTGTTCGACTTCAACGCACCCGTCGTCTTCGGTACGCACGCCGAGCCCACCGACATCGGGTGCCATCTACAGGCTGGCAAGG
>CAZGJO010000232.1:0-3188 GCA_964525685.1 uncultured Ectothiorhodospiraceae bacterium
GCGACGGCACCTCCACTTGGCCACGGTCGAGCGCGATCCCATCACGCTCGAACCTGACCCTGAACTCGAACTCAAACTCGGGTCGGAGGGGTGCACCGGGCCGGTCCGGTGGTTGCCGCGGCGGTCCGGTCGCCGTCATGCAGTTCCGGTCGCCGCCGTAGGTGGCGTGCGTCGTCCGCTCTGGTCGGGATCAACTATCTGGAGTGACCCGCACGGCACGAAACTCCCTGACTGGCAACGGCAGCACCGCATCGACCGACAACCCATCGACCACACCCGAGAAGCCTGCGATGTTCCACTCCGCACGCCAGAATGCGGTGACCGCCACCTCGGTATCGGGACCACGCCGGTCGTAGATGTGGGTGATCTGCTCCGCCGGGTCGCCATCGAACGCCGCGCCGCTGCGCCCGTCGTCGACGAGGCTGGTCGTGCCATCACCCCAATCGACCTCGATGGCCACGCTCTCGAACGCGACATTGAGTGTCCCCCAACCCGCGAGCTCGTCCGAGCGGACGAAGCCGCCAAGGCCCTCGACCTCCAAGTAGGTAGCCATCCCGGTAAGAGCAAATCCCGGGTCGATACGGATACCCGGATCCGGCAACGTGACACTGCGGACGAAGGCGTTAGCCGCGCCATGTGGACGTAACGCCGCCTGTGCTGCCGCGGGATCGCAGAAGGGATTGCCTGGGTCCCCGACCCGCGGATCGGCAATCATCCCCAGCGTCGCGAGCTCCCAGTCAACACTGAGATCACTCGTCGGGTCGATATCTCGACGCGGCACCAGCGCGATACACGCATCACCAGTCTCCGGTTGCACGCCCCACGACGGCTCAAGCGCAGCAACCGCAGGTTCATCCACCACCCCGCCACCCACCGGAGTCGGTGACGCTCCACCAATTGGGTTCGAACCCGACCTGTTGCTAGCTCCTTTCGCACCCTCGATGATGATCGTGTCCGGCGTTCCTCCTAAACCTCCCTGCACGCTCTTGGCGCTATCTGGGCGCTGCTCAACCACCTGCGCCAGAGCCATCCCCGAAGATATGGCGACAAGGAGAACCAGCGAGAACAGCAATGAGCGCAAAGCATGCATCAAGAATTGCATGGTCGGCGCTCCCTAAGCTCGTCGGGCGCCCCCACAGGAAGACCATGGATCATCCACGGCGTGGGGTTTCTGTCGTTCACCACACCTCGGTCCGGCAATCCGATCTCCACGAAAGCGACTTGCGGTTCACGAACTCCACCAAATACACCTCCGACGTCGAGAACCGTCTGGCTGTAGACGCAAACATCTGTTACGTCGAGTAATTCCACACCGGTGTGAATTCGAGGCTCCAATTGGCTTGGCTCAGCAATCTCCGGGAAGCCAGCTCCAAGTAGTTCGAGGAACTGCTGCAGCCGCGACGCATACTGTTCCTCGATGAAGGCTGATCCGAGTCGGTCGGTCACTTCAATGGTCGGCTCGCCGGCGAGCATGAGTTCCCGCAGCGCGTCGGCGTACAACTGCTCAAGCTCGGCGAGGACCGCCTCGACGTACTCGGGTGTGATCTCCTCGGGGACCACCGTGACATCGACCTCGACATCGCCAACGCCATCCGAGCCGACCGCATCCGCCGCACCGTCGCCCGTGGCATCCGAACCATCCGCTCCCGCATCCCCGCCGCTCGCCGTGTCGCCTCCGGCCGCAGCGGCGTCAGCCGAGTCGGCCTCGCCTCCGTCACCGGTCGCTGCCACCTGGGCATCGTCCGTAGCTGGCGCGGTGATGGGCTCGACCGCGGGATCCTCGACAGCAGCCCCCGAACAGGCCGCCAGGAGCAGCGCACAGCCCATCACGATGGGTATCTGCCCGATTACTCTGTGATGTCTCATTGCACCCCGTTCCCTGACAATCCACGAGAACCTAGCCACCCCCGCACTCCGACCCACCACCGAGTGCACGGCCCGCGCAGTCGCTAGCGCAGGTCGGTCACACGCGGCCACGGCACCCCCAGATAGCGCAACGACTGCGTTGCGATCACCATGCGTACCCGCTGTACCACGCGTGGCCAATGCTCCACGTGCAGGTCCGCGTACGTCACGTAGAGGATGCGCCAGTCGTCAGCGATCTCCGCGATGCGGTTGCGTCGCTCGGCGTCGCGTCGCAGGTCATCCGGCGCGCTGTGATGCGCCATCGAGTCGACCTCGATGCCGAACCTGATCGCCGCGATACCGAGATCGAGGTGCAACGTCCTGCCGTCGGCCTTCAAACCAGTTCCTGCCAGCGTGTGCGGCGATGGCAGCGACGCCGCCGACGTTGGTGGGCCCGATGGCACCGGCGACGGCACCTCCACTTGGCCACGGTCGAGGGCGATCCCATCACGTTCGAACCTGACCCTGAACTCGAACTCGAGTGGAGAGTCGACCCTCCCTGCCGCCTCAAGATCGGTCAGCACGCGGCCGACCGCTCGTCGACCCTGGAAGCAGGTGCAGCGTTCGTACACACTCCGCAGTTCGGCGACGTCGAGGTGGCCGGCGTGCTGTAGCAAGATCGCGTCCGCCCGCAACTTCTCCAGGCTGCGCACCGCCGCGAGATCACGTAGCAACCCCCCGCCGGTCACCACCTCGACGCCGCGGACCCGGGTGATTTCCGCCATCCGCAGATGTCCCGACCGCAAGATCGCGAGGCGCGGCTGTTGCGTCAGGGACCTCCCCCTCGGGATGACAACCTCGACCCTGGTGGGGGCCGATCTGGCGACATCGAGGTGGTGGAGGGCACTTCGGCGGGTCAGCGCGGCAACGTCCCGCTCCGGCACACCGGTTGTCCCCCGGGCGTGCAGCACCGCGGCGCGCGCCCACGCGTCGCTGCCCACCATCTCGATGCCGGGCAGGCCGACCACACTTGGGTAGGGCAACCAGCAGCGTGACCGCTTTGCCACAGCCCGAACGGTTCGAGCGCTGCGTCCGCTCAGGCGGGCGAGAAGGTCCACACGGGCGATCCCACCCTGGGACGCCAGAGCTGTCAGCACGTCATCGTTGGCCATGGCGCAGCTTGGCACGGAAGCGGCGGTCATCCGGATCGGATCCGGGATGCCTGTGGACAACGGTGCCGGCAGAACGACGCAGCGCCCGGCCGGGGGCGGGCCCACCGGCCGGCGGACACCACCTCGATGTCGGTGCCTTGTGAAGCCGGACGACGTCCACAACGTCGAAAC
>CAZGJO010000233.1:0-1463 GCA_964525685.1 uncultured Ectothiorhodospiraceae bacterium
CCGGACTGGATGGAGCGCAGGCAGACCGCCGGCTCGGAGCCGTGGTCCTGGTGCATCACCACCGGGATGTGCGGGTACATCTCGGTGGCCGCCTCGACCAGACGGCGCAGGAAGGGCTCGCCGGCATACTTCCGGGCACCGGCGGAGCCCTGCATGATGACCGGGCTGTCGCAGGCGTCGGCCGCCATCATGATGGCGTGCATCTGCTCCATGTTGTTGACGTTGAACGCGGGCAGACCGAAGTCGTTCTCCGCGGCATAGTCCAGCAGTTGACGCAGTGAGATAAGGGCCATGAGGACCTCCTTATTGGGCTTGCAATGGTTCGTGAACTGTCGCCGCCGCCGAGCCGCTTCCAGCCGGCGGCGCGCGGGTCTTTCCCGGGGCGAGGCTCAGCCTTCCGGCGCCTCGTGCTCCCCGACCTTGATGATCTTCATTACATTGGTCGTGCCGTGGACACCCATGCGGTCGCCCTTGGTCAGGATCACCAGATCCCCCTCGCGGACCGCCCCCCGGCGCAGCAGCTCCTCGATGGCCTCGCGATTGATCAGATCGGCCTCGTCGCCGGAGGCGGTGAAACTGACCGGGTAGACACCACGGAATAGCGTGACCTTTCTACGTGTCTGCACATGCGGGGTCAAGGCGTAGATGGGGATGCCGGAACTGATCCGCGACATCCACAGCGGCGTCGACCCCGACTCCGTGAGACTGGCAATGGCCGCCACATGCAGGTGGTTGGCCGCGTACATCGCCGACATGGCGATGGCCTCGTCGATGCGGTGGAAGTTGGAATCCAGCCGATGCTCGGAGTGCGTCATGCGGCGCTGCTTCTCGGCCTCCTTGGCGATGCGCCCCATGGCGCCGATGACCTTGTCCGGATAGTTACCGGTGGCGGTCTCGGCGGAGAGCATCACCGCGTCGGTGCCGTCGAGCACCGCATTGGCGACGTCGAACACCTCGGCCCGGGTCGGGATGGGATTGGTGACCATGGTCTCCATCATCTGGGTCGCCGTGATCACCAGGCGGTTCTTGTCCCGGGCCGACTTGATCAGCTGCTTCTGGACCGGCGGCAGGGCGGCGTCGCCGATCTCAACGCCGAGATCGCCGCGGGCGATCATGATGGCGTCGGAGGCCTCGATGATCTCCTCGGCACAATCCAGCGCCTCGGCCCGCTCGATCTTGGCGACGATGCCGGTGTGATGGCCTCCCGCAGCCTCCATCAGGTCCCGCGCCTCCTGGATGTCCTCGGCGCTGCGCGGGAAGGAGACCGCCAGGTAGTCGGCATCGAAGGAGGCAGCCAGACGGATGTCGTTGCGATCCTTCTCGGTGAGCGTCGGCGCCGAGAGCCCGCCGCCCTGCCGATTGATCCCCTTGCGGTCGGAGAGTTCACCGCCGACCACCACCTTGCAGTGGATCTGCGTCCCCTCGACCTCCTCCACCCAGAGGACCAGACGGCCATCGTCGAG
>CAZGJO010000233.1:1473-3184 GCA_964525685.1 uncultured Ectothiorhodospiraceae bacterium
TTCGTGGGTGCCCAGACTCCCGTCCAGGGTGAAGCGCCCGCCCTCTTCCAGCTGGATGGGCCCGTCCTTGAAACATTCGATGCGGATCTTCGGTCCCTGGAGATCGGCGAGCACGCCGACCTGACGGCCGTGGGCACGGGCGCGATTGCGCACCTTCTCCACCCGCTCGGCGTGGTCGCCCGGCTCACCGTGGGAGAAGTTGATCCGCACCACATCGACACCGGCCTCGATGATCCGGTCCAGGACCTTGGAATCATCGGTGGCCGGGCCCAGCGTGGCTACGATCTTGGTTCGTCTTTGCATGGCTTTACGTGGCCGCTCCGTCCTTCCGGCGCGTCCTCACGCCTCCTTGGCACGTTCTTCGAGCATGGCCACCGCAGGCAGGGTCTTGCCCTCGAGGAACTCAAGGAAGGCCCCGCCGCCGGTGGAGATGTAGGAGACCCGCTCCTCGACATTGTACTTGGCCACCGCCGCCAGGGTGTCGCCCCCGCCGGCGATGGAGAAGGCGTCGGAGTCGGCGATGGCGTTGGCCATGGCCTCGGTGCCCTTGCCGAACTGATCGAACTCGAACACGCCCACCGGGCCGTTCCAGACGATAGTCCCGGCGTTCTTGAGCATGTCGCCGAAGCGGCCGGCGGTGTCGGGGCCGACGTCGAAGATCATGTCGTCGTCGCCGATGCCGTCCACCGGCTTGACCTCGGCCGGGGTCGACTCGGAGAACTCCTTGCCGACGGTGACGTCGGTCGGGATCGGGATCTCGGCGCCGGCGGCCCTGGCCTTCTCCATGAGCCACCTGGCCTCCGGGATCAGGTCGTCCTCGCACAGCGACTTGCCGATGTTGTGGCCGGCCGCCTTGATGAAGGTGTTGGCGATGCCGCCGCCGACGATGAGCTGGTCGACCACGGTGGAGAGCGACTCCAGCACGGTCAGCTTGGTGGAGACCTTGGAACCGGCGACGATGGCCACCAGCGGACGGCGCGGATTCTCCAGCGCCGCCGCCAGGGAGTCCAGCTCCCGGGCCAGCAGCGGACCGGCGCACGCCGCGGGGGCGAACTTCGCCACGCCGTGGGTCGAGGCCTGGGCGCGGTGGGCGGTACCGAAGGCGTCCATGACGAAGATGTCACAGAGCGCCGCGTACTTCTTCGCCAGCGCTTCGTCATCCTTCTTCTCGCCCTTGTTGAAGCGGACGTTGTCCAGCAGGACCACCTCGCCGTCGGCGACCGTCGGGGCGTTCTCCAGATAGTCGCCGACCAGCTTCACCGGGCTGCCGAGCAGGCCGCCGAGGTGTTCGGCCACCGGGGCGAGGGAGTTCTCGCTGTCGGCCACGCCCTCCTCCGGACGACCGAGGTGGGACATCAGCATCACCCTGGCGCCGGCATCGCGCGCCTTGGTGATGGTCTCCAGCGAGGCGCGGATGCGGGTGTCATCGGCGACCTTGCCGTCCTTCAGCGGCACGTTGAGATCCTCGCGGATGAGGACGCGCTTGCCGGACAGGTCGAGATCGGTCATGCGGGTAATGGCCATCGGGTAACCCTCCTCAGAAGATGAATACAAAAGTCATTGGCTAGGGCCGGCCACGCCGGCCCTGGCCGATGACTCCCGGCGTCCACCGCCGGGAGCGCCGGGGCCGGAGCCCCGGACCATCGCCGTGTTACCTGGCGACGTGCTCCACCATGCGCAGCATGTTGCAGGTGTAGCCGTACTCGTTGTC
>CAZGJO010000234.1:0-3147 GCA_964525685.1 uncultured Ectothiorhodospiraceae bacterium
TGGCGCTGACCTACCCCTACTTCAACAACGGGGGCACCGAGACGCTGCGCGAGGCCACCCAGATCATGGGTCAGGAGATGCTGGGTCGAGACTTCGACGACGACACCCTGGACGACCTGGTCGCCTTCATGCACGCCCTGACCGGCGAGATGCCCGACGTGCAGGTTCCGGCCCTGCCGTAAGTCTGCTCGCCCGCAGGGGATAGAGGGCCCGGATCGGCGCGCGCCGGTCCGGGCCTTTTTGTGTCCGGCCCTGTCCAGAGACCGAGCTCTCGACTATGGTATTGACAGGGGATGCGCCATCCTGGTGGCAAGGGAGGTACCATGACCCAGCATGAATCGATGAGGGACCACCTGCCACGGATGGACGCCGAGGCCTACCGGATCCTGTTCGAGAAGAGCCCGGACGGCCTGCTGCTGGTCAGTGACGACAGCTTTGTCGACTGCAACGAGGCGGCGGTTCGGCTGCTCGGCTACCGCGACAAGGCCGCCCTGCTCAGCCGACGGCCGGCCGACCTGTCGCCGCCGCAGCAGCCCGACGGCCGCGAGTCGCTGGAGAAGTCGCTGGAGATGATGGCGATCACCCGGGCGAGCGGCAGCCATCGCTTCGATTGGGTCCACAGCGATGTCAACGGCGAGGCGGTCTGGCTCGAGGTGAGTCTGACCCAGGTACCGGTGGATGGCCACGAGGGGATCCACGTGGTCTGGCGCCCCATTGGCGAGCGGGTGCGGATGGAGCGCGAGCTGCGCCAGCTGGCCAGGGCGTTCGAGATCAGTCAGGGGATCATGATCACCGACCCCAACGGCGTCATTGAGCGGGTCAATCCCGCCTTCACCGCCATCACCGGCTATTCGGCCGACGAGGCGGTGGGGCGGGTGCCGCGCGAGCTCCTCAATTCCGGGGCGCAGGACGAGGCGTTCTACCACCAGCTGTTCGACCAGCTGCTGCTTCAGGGCCATTGGGACGGTGAGCTGTGCAATCGCCACCGCGACGGCCACACCTTTCCGGTCTGGGAATCGATCTCCACGGTGCGCGGCGCCGGTGGCGAACTGGAGAACTTCGTCTCGGTGTTCCGCGACATCAGCGAGCAGAAGGCCCTGCAGGCGGAACTGGAGCTGGCCGCCAACCATGACGGCCTCACCGGCCTCTACAATCGAAGTCGCTTCGACCGCATCCTGCGCGATGAACTGACCCGCCAGCAGCGTTATGGCCCGTCGCCGAGCCTGGTGATGTTCGATGTCGACCACTTCAAGGCGGTCAACGACACCCACGGCCACGATGTCGGCGACCGGGTGCTGGTCGAGCTCACCCGGCGGGTGGACGACTGCGTTCGCGCCAGCGACACCCTGGGGCGCTGGGGCGGCGAGGAATTCCTGATCCTGTTGCCGGAGACCGCTGGCGATGCAGCCGCGGCGATGGCCGAGCGCATCCGTGCGCGTGTGGAGTCCGAGCCGTTCCCGGAGGTCGGCACGGTGACGGTGAGTCTCGGGGTTGCCACCGCCGGCCTGCGACCCACCGCCGACGAGCTGGTCAAACGGGCCGACGACGCCCTGTATCAGGCCAAACGCGAGGGCCGCAATCGCGTCTGCGTGGCGCCCTGAGCGGTGCCCGCCGTCGGGGTCAGGGCAGCAGCGGCCCACCGAAGGCGTGGCTGCGATAGCGCTGGAGGCGGGCGCGGGTGAGCGGGAAGTCGACCGGCAGCCCGGCCTTGCGGCGCAACTGGGCAAGGAACGCACCCGGTTCCGGCAGCGACTCCCAGACCGCCGGCAGGAAGGTGCCGCGTCGACCGTCGGCCTCCAGGATCAGGCCGTCCTCGCCGGGGTGCAGCTGGGCGACGAGATCGGCCTCGGAGGTGAACGTGAGCGGCTCCGGCGGCGTCAGTACCGCCACCGTGAGGTCGAGTTCGCCGAGCTCCGCCGGGGCCACCGGGGGGAAGCGCGGGTCGCGGCAGGCGGCGGCGGCATTGTCGATGACATCGGCGGCCAGCGGTCGGTGGGCCTCCAGCGAGCCGATGCAGCCGCGCAGCTCGCCGTCCCGTCGCTTGAGGGTGACGAAGCTGGCACCGGGGCGGGTCAGCTCCTCCGGCTCCGCCGGGGGCGCCGGGGCCGCTTCGTCCCGGGCTGTCGCCTGCACCGCCGCCCGGGCCAGGGTCAGCAGGGTCTCCCGGGTCTCCGGAGAGGGCGCGTCGTCGCGACTCATGCCGCCTCCCCGGCGCTGTCCGGCTCGGTGAAGGCGTAGGCCCCGTAGCCGACCACTCGCTCCGGGGTCCCGGCGGTGTCCGCCGAGGTCCGCCGGTCCAGGGTACGTGCCTCCAGCCCGCGCCGCCGGGCGACGGTCAGCAGGCCGCCGAGCGGGATGCGACCGCAGGCGTTGTCGAAGCCGATGGCCTCGGGGCGCAATGCCTCGATGGCGCGGGACGTGGCGCTGTCCAGGCGCTGGGCGGTGGCTTCGTCGTGGAAATGGGAGAGGTCGGAGCTGACCACTATCAGCGTCTCCGGCCCGCCCCAGAGGCGCTCCAGGACCTCGGCCACCTCTTCCGTATCGGCCTCGCCGACCACCAGGGGAACCACCCGGAAATCGCCGAGGGTGCGCTGGAGGAAGGGCAGCTGCACCTCGAGGCTGTGTTCCTGAGCGTGGGCGGCGGCCAGCTCGCCCACCTGCGGGAGACCGGCGATGGCGGTGACCGCGTCGGCGTCCACGGCGACGTCGCCCAGCGGCGTGCGCATGGCATCGGCCCCCGGCAGCGCCATCCCCCGGAACGGCACCCGATGGGCGGGCCCCAGCAGCACCACCCTCCGGACCTGGTCGCGCAGCGGCGCCACGGCGCGGTAGACCGTGGCGGCCACCGGACCGGAGTAGGGGTAGCCGGCGTGGGGCGCAACGATCGCCTTGGGTGGCGGGCCGCCGGGCGCGGGCGCCGCGGCCAGTTCATCGTCGACCATTCGGCGCAGGGCGTCGGCTTCGGCGGGGTAGAACATGCCCGCCACGGCGGGCCGGCGAATCGTGGTCATACCGATACTCCCGGATCCCCGACGGGATCCCAATGCGGTCTGTATGAACTATACCTCGAATGTAGGATCGAACAGGCGACATTCCAAGCCGGTTGTGTCCGGGCGGGGGGGGGGGGGGCGGGGGGGGGGATGGGGG
>CAZGJO010000235.1:0-3144 GCA_964525685.1 uncultured Ectothiorhodospiraceae bacterium
AAGGGCAGGAAGACCAGTGGGTACTCCAGCCCCTTGGACTTGTGGATGGTCACTACCCGCACCAGCGCCTCGTCGCTCTCCAGCCGCAGGATCTGGTCGTCCGCCGACTCACCCTCGCCGCTGCAGTGGTCGGCGAGGAAGCGGATCAGGGCGTGTTCGCCGTCGATGGCGACGGCGGCCCGCTGGAGCAGCTCGCCGAGGTGGAGCAGGTTGGTCAGGCGGCGTTCGCCATCGGCCTCGGCGAGCAGGCGGCGGGGCAGGTCGAAGTCGTGGAGCAGCCGGCGCACCATTGCCAGCACCCCCTGCTGCTGCCAGGCCTGCCGATAGCCGCGGAACTGCAGCACCCGCGCCTCCCAGAAGCGTTCGTCGTGGTTGAGGCGGTCGAGTTCCGCCAGCGAGCGGTCGAGGGTGGCGGTGGCCAGGGCGGCGCGCAGGCGGCGGCCCGACTCCGGCTCGGCGCAGGCGCGCAGCCAGTGGAGCAGGTCGGCCGCCTCGGCGGTGGCGTAGATCGATTCGCGGTCCGAGAGGTAGACGCTGCGCACCCCGCGCCGCCTCAGCTCGCGGCGGATGGCGTCGGCCTCGGTGCGGTTGCGGACCAGCACCGCCATGTCGCGCGGGCGCAGCGGTTCGATACCATCGTCGGCATGGAAGCCGCAGCGCCCGGCGCACCCCGCTTCCAGCAGTTCGACCATGGTCGTGGCGCAGCTCGCGGCGGCGCGCTCGCGGTAGACTCCGCTGGTCACCGCCTTGTCGCCGCTCTCGCCCTCAGGCCAGTGCCACAGGGTCAGCGGGTCGAGCGGGGCGCCGTCGAGAATCAGGGTCTCGGCGCGACCGTGGGCGGCCACCGGCTGGAACGGCAGCGGGTCGTCGGCGGCCCCCTCCTCACGGAACAGGAACGGCCCCTCGGGGTGGCCGTTGGCGTGCTCGAACAGCCGGTTCACCGCCGCCACCGCGCCCTCGGTGGAGCGGAAGTTGGTGCCGAGGGTGGCGTGGCGGCCGGTGGTGGCCCGGCGCGCCTGCAGATAGCTGTGGATGTCGGCGCCGCGGAAGCCGTAGATCGCCTGCTTCGGATCACCGATGAGCAGCAGCGCCCGGGACGGGTCGTCCGCCGCGACGTCGTAGATCCGGTCGAAGATGGCGTACTGCACCGGATCGGTGTCCTGAAACTCGTCCACCAGCGCCACCGGGAACTGGCGGCGGATGGTGCGCGCCAGCCGGCCGCCGCCCTCGGCGTCGGGCTGGGCGGCGTCGTGGTCGAGGGCGTCGCGCAGCCGGGTCAGCAGGTCGTTGAAACCGAGCAGGGCGCGGCGGCGCTTCTCCGCGTCCAGCCGCTGACGGATCCAGGCGGCGGCGTGGGTCAGCAGCGCCCCCGCCAGCGCGCTGTCGACCAGCCCGGAGAGGCCATCCAAGTCGGCGAAGGCGGGGTGGAGGGCGTCGGGCAGCGACTGGCCCTTCTTCAGCTTCGTGCGCAGCTCGGCGCGGCTGAAGTGGGTCAGCAGGTCCTTGTCGCCATCGCCGACCGGGTCGCGGGGCAGGAGCTGCCCGGGGCGACAGGCCCACTCGTGCAGGGCCTCCAGTCGTTGCGGCCACGAGTCGGCCCGGTAGCTGTTGCCGTTGAGGCCGGGCCACGCCTGTTCGAAGCTGGCGCGGATGGCGTCGAAGTCGTCGCGCCACGGCGCCTTGGCCTGTTCCAGCGCCGCCAGCTGCGCGGCCAGGCGGTGGTCCAGCGCCTCCGGGTCGTCGGCGGCGAGGGGCTCGGTCTGTTTGAGCAGCGGGTCGATGGCCTGCTGCAGGACGTCCGGGGTGCGGCCGAGGAGGTCGAACAGCAACCCCAGCTCATCGGCGCTGCGCGGTAGCACGTGGCGGCGCCAGTAGTCGTGGACCGCCTCGTCGCGCAGCGCGGTCTCGTCGCTGCCCAGTTCCTGATGGAACAGGCTGCCGCTGTCGAAGGCGTGCTCGCGCAGCATGCGCAGGCACCAGGCGTGGATGGTGTCCACCGCCGCCTCGTCCATCCACTGGGCGGCCTCCTCCAGCCGGTGGGCGGCGGCCGGCCAGCGCGCCTCGGGCCAGTCGTCGCAGAGGCGGTTGAGAAAATCGGCCGGGTCGTCCGGTACCGCGCCGGGCAGGGGCGTCTCGCCGGCCGCCAGGGCGGCGCGCCCCCGGAAGCAGCGCGCCGCCTCGGTGAGCCGGGCGCGGATGCGATCGCGCAGCTCCTGGGTGGCCGCCTCGGTGAAGGTCATCACCAGGATCTGCGGCGGCAGCAGCGGTTCCCGGAAGGCGTTGTCCCCGCCGTGGCCGAGCACCAGCCGCACATAGAGGGCGGCGATGGCGTAGGTCTTGCCGGTCCCGGCGCTGGCCTCGATGAGGCGGCTGCCGTGGAGCGGGAAGTCCAGCAGGAAACGGGTGGGATCGGTGGCGCTCATGGCGTCGCCTCCCCGGTGGTGGTCGGTGGCTCGACCTCCTCGACGGCCTCGAACAGCGGCCGGTAGAGCGCCTCGGTCCAGTCGTGGAAGGTGCCGGCGGCCAGCAGCCGTTCGCTGTCGGGGTAGAGGCGTTGGAGGTAGGCGTTGCGGCGTCCTTCGCCGGGTCGCGGGTCGTTGCCGTCGTAGAAGGTGCGCAATGCCGTTTCGGGGTCGGGTGGCTTCTTGCCCTTGGCCTCGGCCTGTTCGACGCGCCGCGTCACCTCCAGCCAGGTGCAGGCGGCCTGACAGGTGACCGGCAGCGGCTCGGTCTGACCGCGTTGCCACGCCGCCAGCAGCAGCTCCAGATGGCCGCGCGCCTTGGTCGCCGGCAGCGGCGCCAGCTGCACCGATTTGTCGCCGGTGACCACCACCGAGCACAGCCCATGGCCGCCGGCGCAGGCGAGCAGGTGCTCGACCCACGCCTCGACCAGTCGGTCGTAGCGGCGGTAGGGCGGCTGATTGAGGCCGAAGCGGCTGACCTGATGGCTCAGGCGCAGCGGGCTGCCACCGCCCTCGCGACTGTCGGCCAGCCAGCCCTCGACCCGCAGCCCCGCATGTTCGAACACCAGCTCCAGCGGGCCGTCGAGCCGCTCCGGATCGCGCAGCGGGAAGGCGTGGGCCCAGGCGGCCCAGGTCTCATACAGCGCCGCCACCTCGTCGCGCAGCTCATCGGCGTGGATCC
>CAZGJO010000236.1:0-3121 GCA_964525685.1 uncultured Ectothiorhodospiraceae bacterium
GGCCACGTAGCACTCGTTCTCGATGGCGCGCGCCTGGGCGCAGTGGCGCACCCGCAGGTAGGCGTTGCGGGTATCGGTCCAGAACGGCACGAAGAGGATCTGCACTCCCTGCTCGGAGAGGGTGCGGCCGAGCTCCGGGAACTCCACGTCGTAGCAGACCAGGATGCCGATGCGGCCGACATCGGTATCGAACACCCGCAGCTTGTCACCGCCCTCCAGCGCCCAGTCCTTGGCCTCCTGCGGGGTGATGTGGAGCTTGTGCTGGCTGTGGCTGGTGCCGTCGCGCAGACAGAGCCAGGAGACGTTGTGCAGCCGCCCGTCGATCATCTCCGGCATGGAGCCGGCGATGATGTTGGTGTTGTAGCTCACCGCCATCTTCTGGATCGCCTCCACCAGCGGCCCGGTGTAGTCGGCCAGGGCGCGGATGGCCTCCGCCGGGTGGTGCTGCTCCACCAGCGCCATCAGCGGCAGGTTGAACAGCTCCGGGAAGACCACGAAGTCGGCCTCGTAGGCGGCCATGGCGTCGACGAAGAACTCCACCTGGCCGAGCATGTCCTCGAACGAGTCGGTGGCGCGCATCTGCCACTGCAGCAGGCCGAGGCGCGCCACGTCCTTGGTGCCGCCGAACAGCGGCTTCTCGCGCGGCTCGTAGTAGAAGTTATTCCACTGCAGCAGGGTGGCATAGCCGCGCGACTCCTCGTCCTCCGGCAGGTAGCCCTTGAGCACCCGCTTGACCTGGAAGTCGTTGGCCAGCTGGAAGGAGAGGATCGGATCGTGCAGCTCCCGGTGTTTCACCTTCTCGATGTACTCGTGGGGGCCCATCTCGTCGGCCACCCGGCCGTAGCCGGGGATGCGGCCGCCGGCGATGATGGCGCGCAGGTTGAGCTGCTGGCACAGCTCCTTGCGGGCGTCGTAGAGCCGCCGGCCCAGGCGCATGCCGCGGTATTCGGGGTGGACGAAGACATCGACGCCGTAGAGCACGTCGCCGTTGGGGTCGTGGGTGGTGAAGCGCGCCCCGGCGATGATGTCCTCGTAGGTATGCTGGTCGCCGATGTCCTCGAAATCGACGATGACGGCGAACGCCCCGGCCACCACCCGGCCGTTGTCCTCGATGCCGATCTGGCCCTCGGGAAAGCGGTTGATCTGCGCCATGTACTCCTTGCGCGTCCACGCCCCGCCGATGCCGGGGTAGACGGCGTCCATGGCGGCCTTGATGTCGGGGTAGTCTTCGGCGGTCAGGTTGCGCAGGCGCAGCCGGGTCTCTTCGGCCTCGCCGTGATGGTTCTCGCTCATGTCGTTCTCGTGCCGATGGTTTCGGGGTGCGGGGTCAGCCGGCGACGGTGGCCAGCCAGGCCAGCAGGCCGCCGGTGGCGGCGATGACCAGCAGGAAGGACCAGATCCGCAGCGGGTCGCCGCGCCGTCTGGAACGGAACAGGCCGATGAACACGCTGACGAAGCCGACGACCAGCGCCACCAGCATCAGCACCGGCACCCAGTCCAGCCACGCCGTGTCCCAGCCGTGCCGGAGGGGGGTCTCCATGCCGTAACGCTCCTCGTAGAGGCGGTGGAAAAAGCTCTCCGGTTCCGGTCGGGCCCGCTCGAAGGCGCCCAGACCGGCCACCATCACCAGCCAGCCGCTCACCGTGATCCAGCGCACCGCGCGGCTCCAGAAATCGGGCCCCTGTCGCCTTTCCAGATTCGGTTCCACCCGTGTGCCTCCTCGGTTCGCTGCGGGGGTCTGCTGATCGCGGTCAGAGTCTAGCAGATGGATTTGCGTCATGGTCAGGGCTGGCGTACTTTTGGCGCCCTCATCGGACATTGTTTGGAGGCGGGACGAGACATGGCGGGGAAGCGGGGGTTCTGCAGCGGCGGCCGGGGGCACCTGCTGGCCATCTTCGTTCTGGCCGTCTTCCTGGTCGGCGCCGCCGCGCTGGTTCTGCTCCTGCGGCTGGAGGCGCTCCAGGCCGGTGCCATCACCCCGCAGCGTTACGCCGCCGAACTGCTGGCGCTCATGGTGGCGGTACCGCTGACCATCGCCGCCGTCGCCCTCCAGCTGGTCCACCGGCTGTTCGTCCGACCGCTGCTGGAACTCCACGACTACATCGAGGGCCTGCGCCTGCAGGGCGAGGGCGGCACGCCGCCGTCGCCGCCCGCCGGCCCCCTGCCGCTGGCCGAGGCCGACTCCCTGCGCGCCGCCCTGGTGGCCTACGAGACCGACCTGGAGCGACTCCACCGCCACCTCGACGACTCCAACGAGGAGCTCTGGCAGCAGGCCCGCCACGACACCCTCACCGGTCTGGCCAACCGGCGCCTCTTCCAGGAGTACCTGGAGGATGCCCTGCACCGCGCCCGCGCCACGCACAACGAGCTGGCCCTGCTCTTCCTCGACCTGGACGGCTTCAAGCACATCAACGACACCTTCGGCCACCCCACCGGCGACGCCTTCCTGATCCAGGTCGCCCACCGCCTCGGCGAGCACATGGACGACAGCCGGCTGCTGGCGCGCATCGGCGGCGACGAGTTCATCGTCCTCATGGAGACCGGCGACGACCCGCTCCAGGCGGCCCGCTGCGCCCGCCATCTGCTGCGCCTGTTCGAGGAGCCGTTCCGCATCGAGGGCCACGACCTCTCGGTCTCCGCCAGCATCGGCATCAGCCGCTACCCCGACGACGGCACCGACAGCACGGCCCTGATCAAGAATGCCGACGCCGCCGTCTTCCAGGCCAAGGGGCAGGGGCGCAACCAGTTCCAGTTCTATACCGCCGACCTCTCCACCACCGCCTCCGAGCGGGTAGTGCTGGAGTCCGGCCTGCGCCAGGCCCTGAAGAACCGCGAGCTGCAGGTCCTCTACCAGCCGCAGATCGACCTCGACAGCGGCCGCGTGGTGGCCGCCGAGGCACTGCTGCGCTGGCACCACGACGGTCGGCTGGTGCCGCCGGACCGCTTCATCCCGCTGGCCGAGGAGACCGGTCTCATCCTCGACATCGGCGACTGGGTCCTCTCCGAGGCGTGCCACACCTTCCGCCACTGGCGCGAACAGGGCCACGCCATCGAACGCATCAGCGTCAACATCTCGCCGGCCCAGATCCAGCGCGACACCCTGCTGCCGTCGGTGGAGAAC
>CAZGJO010000237.1:0-3119 GCA_964525685.1 uncultured Ectothiorhodospiraceae bacterium
CCACCAGCGCCGCCATCTCCACGGTCCCCCCACCGGCCTGCTGGGCCCGGAAACGCCGACCGACGGTGGCGTAGTCGCCGGGGGTGGCACTCTCCAGGGCGGCCAACCGACGCGCCAGTGCCGGCTCCACCTCGTCCTCCAGTCCCAGCGCCGCGCACAGCTCACCAAACAGCGCCCGATTCTGCTCCGGGCGCAGGGCGTTGAGGGCCAGCTTCAGGTCGAACCGACGCAGGGCGGCGGAGTCGAGCACCTCGCGGTGGTTGGTGGCGCAGATGAACACGCCCGGGAAGCGCTCCATCTGCACCAGCAGCTCATTGGTCTGGGTCACCTCCCAGCTCTGCCGGGCTTCCCCCCGGCTGCGCAGCAGGCTGTCGGCCTCGTCGAGCAGCAGCACCGCCCCTTCATCCCGCGCCTCCTTGAACATCGCGGCGATCTGCCTCTCGGTCTGACCGACATAGGAGCCGAGCAGCGCCGAGGCCGGACGCGTGAGCAGTGGCCGGTCGAGTCGACGGGCCACGGCGCCGGCCAGGGCGGTCTTACCGGTGCCGGGCGGGCCGTAGAGCAGCAGGCTGCCCTCGCCGGAGGCGCCGAGGGCATCGATGAGCGGCTCCAGCGGCGTCTCCGGGTTCAGGTGCTCCAGCCGGTGGCGCAGCAGCTCACTGCCCCGCGCCGGCGGTTGCGGCTGCCGCCCCTGGAAGCGGCCCTTGCGCTGGAGCTGTTCGCCGAGGAACGCCTCGAGTTCGCCCTCTCCCAGGGCCCCCCGCACCAGTCGGGCCGTGCGCACCGCCCCCCGGATTTCCGCCGGGGTGAAGGAGTCGGCCTCGGCGGTCTGATCGAGCCAGTGCTCGGTCACCGGCAACTCGGCGCAGGCGCGCTGGAGGATCTGGCGACGCACCGAGCGCGGTGGCGTGCGCACCTCCAGGGTGTAATCGAATCGGCGCAGATAGGCCGGATCGAGCTGCTCGGGGTGGTTGGTGAGCCAGAGGGTCGGCAGGGCATTGGTCTCGAGCATGTCGTTGGTCCATGCCTTGCCCCCGCCTCCGCTCCGGCGCCTCTCGGAGAACAGCCCGCGCAGCATGTTCGTGTGGGATTCAAACACGTCCTCGACCTCGTCGAAGATCACCATCCCGTCGCGGTCGCGAGCCAGCAGGTGCTGACAGAGGCGGTAGGCGCGCTGGCGTTCGGAGCCGGCCAGCGCCTCGCCGCGATGGTCCTCGTGGTTGACCTCCCGCGCCCGCAGTCCGGCCTGCTCGGCCAGCAGGCGCGCCAACTGGGTCTTGCCGGTGCCCGGCGGGCCGTAGAGCAGGATGTTGATCCCGGGCATGGTGCTGCGCCGCGCCTCGGTCAGCAGCTCCGTGAGGATGGCCAGCTCGTCGGCCAGGTGGGGCACGTCGTCGATGCCCAGCTCCGGCGCCGGCGACGCCCGGAAAAAGGCGCGGAAGGACTTCTCCGGCTCCGCCAGCGTGCCGTTCACTGTGCGAGCAAACCCGGGCAGAAGCTCGTAGTCGAGACCCCGGCGATTGTGATCGTTGCTGGCGATGAGCCCGGCGCGGATCAACAGCCCGTCGCCGCCGAGGCGCTCCTCCACCCGGCTCTCGGGCTCGTCCAGGGCAAAGGCCACCAGTGCCACCATGGAGCCGCGCACATGCTCGCCGAGCTCGCCCAGGATCTGCTCGAAGTTCGGCTCCAGTTGCAGGGTGGTGAAGAACAGCAGAAGCCGCTCGTCCAGTGGCTCCAGCTCCAGCAGGCGACCAAGGGTGTGGACATTGTCCGACAGCCGCGTGGATGACGTCTCGGCGCCCGCCGCCTCCAGCTCCTCGAGGCTCTCACGGCACGCGTCACTGACCCGATCCAGGGGTTCCGGCTCCGCGGCGAGCTCGAAGTCCTCCTCGGGCAGCAGCAATCCGAGCGCTTCGATGTGCTCCTCGTCGACACGACCGGAGCGCACCAGCACGGGTTCGATCAGTCGGGCGTGGACCAGCAGACGCAGCAGCCAGAGGCGGGCGCGATCCTGCATCAACTGGCTACCGGCGTTATGCAGTGAACGGTTGAGGCGACGGGAACGGACAATGTGCATGGGGCTCTCCTCGGTCGTGGGCCTGAACGAGAGCATGGCGCACCCATGCGACAAACCGTGTCGCTACAGTGCTAACCCACCGGGCCGACGGCCCGCCCGAAGGCCTCGAGCACCGCGTGATGCTCGGGCCGCAAGCGCCGGCGCACCTCGGCGCCGACCCAGTCCGGCACGCCGAAGCGGGCCTGGGCGATCCCGCCGGCAATGCAGGCCAGGGTGTCGGAGTCGGCCTCGATGCTCAGGGCCAGGCGCATGGCCTCCTCGAAGGAACTCGCCTCGGCGGCCACCCGCAGAGCCACCGGAACGGTGCCCTGGCAGGTCTCGTCGAAGCGGGCGCCGACCCGGCGCTCGGCCAGCGGGGTGGTCAGATCGTAGTCGTGCTCCACCGCAAGGGCCGCCAGCCAGTGCGCCGGCGTCTCACCGTGGCGCGCCCGGACGATCGCCTGGGCGGTGGCCCGGGCGCCCTTGATCCCCTCCGGGTGGTCATGGGTCACCGCCGCCGAGGCGCTCGCGGCCGCGATCACGGCCGCCTCGTCGGCATGCCAGTACGCCACCGGGCTGACCCGCATGGCCGAGCCGTTGCCGAAGCTGCCGTAGGGCTCGTTCCGGTTCGAGGCGGCCCACTGGCGAAAGCGCGCCCCCCAGCCCTGACGGGGCTCGGCCCGCCACGCCTCACGGTAGGCATGGGCATAGTCGCCCCCCTCCAGCAAACAGCGGGCGGTGGCCAGGGTCAGCAGGGAGTCGTCGGTGTAATGGCTGGAGGGACTGAACAGCGGGAAGCCGGGCGCGGGGCAGGTCCCGAACTCGTAGACCGAGCCGATGATGTCACCGGCAAGCGGGCCAATGAGGGGGTTGGTGTCCTGGGGCAAGTCGTCTCTCCTGTGTTGGCCACCTCATCATCAATGAAATGGGCGACATCAGGTGTCGCAACAAACCCCTCGTTGCACTACCCCATCGGAGGCCACTGGCGAGCAACGTGCACCAAGGCCAGGATCCAGAGTTCTTCCCCGTCGATCTCGTAAACCAGACGGTAGTTACTGTGGGG
>CAZGJO010000238.1:0-3106 GCA_964525685.1 uncultured Ectothiorhodospiraceae bacterium
TCGCGGGTCTCGATGGGGATGGCGTCGCCGTCGGCGATGGCCGGGTCGAGGGTCGAGGTCGGCGCCACCACCATCACCTTCACCCCGTGGTGGCGGGCGGCCACCGCCAGCGAGTAGGTGCCGATCTTGTTGGCCACGTCGCCGTTGGCGGCGACCCGATCGGCGCCGACGATCACCCACTGCACCGCGCCGGAGCGCATCAGCGCAGCGCCGGCGCCGTCGGTGAGCAGGGTCGCCGGGATGGCGTCGGCGGCCAGCTCCCAGGCGGTCAGGCGCGCCCCCTGCAGCCACGGCCGCGTCTCCCCGGCATAGACCGCGTTCAGCCGGCCATCGGCCCAGGCGCGGCGGATCACCCCCAGCGCCGTGCCGTAGCCGCCAGTGGCCAGCGAGCCGGTATTGCAGTGGGTCAGCACCCCGCTGCCGGGCGCGATGAAGGCCGCCCCCAGTTCGCCCATGTGGCGATTGGCGGCGACATCCTCGGCGTGGATCGCCTCGGCCTCCGCCAGCAGCGCGTCCGGATCCGGCTGTCCCGGCGCCGCCGCACCACTGCCGGCCACCCGGCCCATGCGCTCCAGCGCCCAGGCCAGATTGACCGCCGTCGGCCGCGCCGCATTCAACCGCGCCAACCGCTCGGCAAAGGCCGCCGCCGGATCGGCCTCCGCCAGCGCCTCGCGCGCCGCCAGCACCGCCCCGAACGCCGCCGTCACCCCGATGGCCGGCGCCCCGCGCACCACCATGTCGGTGATCGCCCGGGCCACCGCCGCACTGTCGGCGCAGTCGAGCACCGCCTCGCGCTCCGGCAGCAGGCGCTGATCCAGCAGCTGCAGCCGATCGTCGGCCCAGCGCACCGCGCGCACCGCATCATGTTCACTCACGTCCACGCCTCTCCAGTAAAGGGGACAGTCCCCTTTTTCCTTCAACCAGCTCGCGATGGTAGGGGGGTTCCCGGTGCCGTGCAACGCGGCTCGTTGCTTTCATAGGGGGTGTCCCCTAGGATTCTCCGGAAGCCACCGGAACATCGTGGGAACGTCGCTTTTGCGAGGTCGGGAATGAAACAACTGCAGCCGGAACAGAGACAGGCCATCACCGAACTGGCCCTGACGCACGACTGGCGACTGGTGGTGCTGTTCGGCTCCATGGCCCGTGATGGTGTCGGCCGCGATGTCGACCTGGCCGTCCAACCCGCAACCCGGCCCGATCTCATGACCCAGGGCCGCTGGCAGGACAGGCTGGCGCAGGTATTCGAACCCTTGCCCGTCGATCTGGTTCTGCTGAGTGACGGCACCTCGCCGCTGACGCGATTCGAGATCTTCCGAGACGGCATCTGCCTCCACGAGGCCGAGGCGGGTCTGTTCCACGCCGAGCAGGATCGCGCCTTCTTCCTTCACGCCGATTCCGTACTCTTCCAGCGTCATGGACAAGGGGACACCAATGCCGCCTGACGATTCCAACGAGGTTCTGCGGCGCAAACAGGAACGTCTGGGGCAGTTTCTGACCGACCTGGCACTCTATGCCGATCGGCCCCCGGAAGAACAACGCCGTGAGCACTATGCGATTGAGCGGCTCCTGCAGCTTCTCTGCGAGGCTTCGGCTGATATCGGCTTGCAGCTGCTGCGGCGCCATGGCTACCGCATGGCATCGAGTTATCGCGAGGTCTTTCTGGCCCTGCGCGACCGCCTCTCTCTGGACGCTGAGCTGACCGAACAGCTGGTGGACGCCTGCGCCATGCGCAACGTTCTGACCCATCTCTACGACACCATCGACATCGACCGTGTCATCGAAGCGGTAACGCCGGCCCTTGAGGTTTACGGGGCATATGCCGAGTGGGTCCAACGCCACGTGCAACAGCACACGCAGTGAGGCAGCACAGGGCACCCGAAGGGTGCGCCTGTCGAGCCCACAACGGGATCACCCACCCCGCCCCCGGCAGCCCGACACAACAGGCGTCGATCCTCGAACCACCCCCACCCCAACCGCTATACTCCCCCCACCGAACCCAACCCCGAGCAGCACCATGACACAAGCGGACACCCTGATCCACGCCCGCTGGATCGCCCCGGTGGAACCCGACAACACCGTCCTCGAGGACCACGCCATCGCCATCCGCGACGGCGTCATCGCCGCCATCCTGCCCGGCGAGGAAGCGCGCGCCACCATCACCGCCGACACCGTCCACGACCTCGGCGACCACCTGCTCATCCCCGGCCTGATCAACGCCCATACCCACGCCGCCATGACCCTGATGCGCGGCCTGGCCGACGACCTGCCGCTGATGGAGTGGCTCAAGGGCCACATCTGGCCCGCCGAGGGCAAGCACATCGGCCCCGAATTCGTCCGCGACGGCAGCGAGCTGGCCGCCGCCGAGATGCTGCTCTCCGGGACCACCTGCTTCAACGACATGTACTTCTTCCCGGACGACACCGCCGAGGCCGCCGTGGCCGCCGGGATCCGCGCCTGCGTCGGCCTCATCGTCATCGACTTCCCGACGCCGTGGGCGCAGGACCCGGCCGAATACTTCGCCCGTGGCGAGGCGGTCCACCAGCGCTGGCGCGACGAACCGCTGGTCACCACCGCCATGGCGCCCCACGGCCCCTACACCGTCTCCGACGGCCCGCTGCGCTCGGTGGCCGATCTGGCGGAGAAGCTCGACATTCCCATCCACATCCACCTCCACGAGACCGCGCACGAGGTGGAAGAGAGCCTGCGGCTGCACGGCCGGCGGCCGCTGCAGCGGTTGGCCGACCTCGGCCTGGTGAGCGAGCGGCTGCTCGCGATCCACGCCACTCAGGTCAGTGACGACGACCGCGCCACCCTGGCGGCGGCTGGCGCCCATGTGGTCCACTGCCCGCAGTCCAACCAGAAGCTGGCCAGCGGCACCTGCCCGGTGGAGACCCTGCGCGGCGCTGGCATCAACGTCGCGCTGGGCACCGACGGCGCCGCCAGCAACAACGACCTCGACCTGCTCGCCGAGATGCAGAGCGCGGCCATGGTGGCCAAGGCACAGACCGGCGACGCCGCCGCCCTGCCCGCCGAGGCGGCACTGGCCATGGCCACCCTCGGCGGCGCCCGCGCCCTCCGCCTCGACCACGCCTTGGGCAGCCTGGTC
>CAZGJO010000239.1:0-1483 GCA_964525685.1 uncultured Ectothiorhodospiraceae bacterium
GGCCGACTCGCCACCGAAGTGGCGCGGCGCCTGCGCGGCAAGCACAAGCCCGAGTACACCCCTCACGTGGATACCGGTGACTACATCATCGTCATCAACGCCGAGAAGGTGGCCGTCACCGGCCGCAAGGCGGACGACAAGATGTACTACCGCCACACCGGCTACCCGGGCGGCATGAAGTCCATGAACTTCAACGAGCTCATCGAGCGCGCCCCGGAGCGGGTCATCGAGAAGGCGGTGAAGGGCATGCTGCCGAAGAACACCCTCGGCCGCGACATGTATCGCAAGCTCAAGGTCTACAGTGGCGGCGAGCATCGCCACCAGGCCCAGCAGCCCCAGCCGCTCGAGATTTGAGGAAGCAGACCATGGCAGACAAGTATTACGGCACCGGCCGCCGCAAGTCCTCCGCCGCGCGCGTCTATCTGCGCAACGGCTCCGGTACCATCACCATCAACAAGCGTCCCATCGAGGAGTACTTCGGCCGCGAGACCAACCGCATGGTGGTTCGTCAGCCGCTGGAGCTCACCGAGAACCTGGACCGCTTCGACGTCGACATCACCGTCCACGGCGGCGGTGACAACGGTCAGGCCGGCGCCATTCGCCACGGCATCACCCGGGCGCTGATGGCGTACGACGAGGAGCTGCGCGGGCCGCTGCGTCAGGCCGGCTACGTCACGCGGGACGCGCGTCAGGTGGAGCGCAAGAAGGTCGGTCTGCACAAGGCGCGCAAGCGTCCGCAGTACTCCAAGCGCTAAGTCGCTACCGGTTACAACTGGGGGATCGTCTAACGGCAGGACAGCGGACTCTGACTCCGTTAGTCCAGGTTCGAATCCTGGTCCCCCAGCCAACGCCAGCGGGCCCCGTCGAGGAATCGGCGGGGCCCGTTTTTTTGCTGAAAGGCGTGACTCAGTCGAACAACTCTTCCACCTGCTCGGCGGCGAGGATGCGTTCCGACCAGAGTAGCAGTGTCTCCGCGTCGGCCTGCTCGATCCGGACCTGGTTCGCCGCGGCCGCCTCGGCGCCGAACTTGCGCTCGATCAGGCGCAATAGCAGAGTGGCCTCACCTTCCTGCCGGCCCTGCTCGATGCCCTGCTCGATGCCCTGCTCGATGCCCTGCTCGATGCCCTGCTCGATGCCTTGTTCGAGACCTTCCCGAATGCCTTCCTGGATGCCCTGCTGTTTCCAGTCCCGGGTCCATTCCTTGACGCGTTCTTCCAGCATGCTGCGTACCTCCCGCAGTTCGTGTACCTGTTCAAAGTTTACACCCGGCATCCGCGCGGGCAAGAGGACCCGCTTGAGCCAGACGGTGAAGCTGCGCCTGAGGCCCTTCTGCTCGGGCTGTGTCAGCCACGTCAACAGGGCGTCGAGGACACGCTGGATGTCGGCCGGCGCGCGGCTGTTCTCCAGCGTGAACAGCGCCGAGACGACGTTGCGGGCCGCCAGGGGCTGGTCGGCGAAGCACCCTTCGTCCAGCAGCAGGTAG
>CAZGJO010000239.1:1583-3032 GCA_964525685.1 uncultured Ectothiorhodospiraceae bacterium
TCAAGGCCATGGCGCTGAGAAGTGATCGTGAGCGCGCCATTGCCATCCTGGACCGCCTCGACAGGGCCGATTGAAAGAACATCGGCAGCGCCGTGGCGAGGCGCCGGTCGGATGGTCATTGAAGAGGGGTCGGGCGCGCGCCATAATGAATCCGGGCATCCACACTTTCCAGGGAGGGAACGGAGATGAGCACCATGACATCATCCATCGAGATGTACGAAAGGCTGGTGGCGGCGGAGGATGATCGAGCGCGGGCTCGGATCATTGCCGAGGGTTTCGAGCGTCTCGAGGACCGCTACCCGGAACTGCGCGACTTGGCCACCGCCAGTGGCGTGCGCGAGAGCGAGCTGGCCCTGCGCGGCGACATCGAACGGACACGTCTGCGCATCGAGGAAGTCCGTGCCGATCTGAGTAAGGAGATCGAGGAAGTCCGTGCCGAGCTGAGCAAGGAGATCGAGCAACTCCGCGTCGAGACCGAAACGGTCCGTGCCGACCTCGGACGTGACATCGAGCGGGTCCGTGCCGACCTCGGTCGCGACATCGAGCGGATGCGCACGGAACTCGGCGAGCGCATCCACGGCGGTCAGGTGACCACCATCCGCTGGACCATCGGCCTGCTGCTGACACAGACCGCCGTGCTGGTCGCCGTTTTCAGTGATCTGTTCCGGGTCTCCGGCTAGGGGGCGCCCCGCGACACGACGCGTCCGGTAGCCCGGCCCGCCCTCAAGTTTTCCCCGCCCCGTCCGCTGACGATCGCAAGCCCCCGTTTTCAGCAGGGGCATGGCGAACAGCCGGCGGGCCGCCCTGTTGTCAGAAAACAACAGTGGTAACCGGCCCAACGTCGCGGCGCGAATCGTGATGAAACAGAGATTTGCATCACAAATCTCGCCCACGGCATCAAGAGGTGGTTGCAACGCGTTGAAGGATGTGTCACGTTCCGCCACAGGCTCCACCGGACGCCGTCCGGCAGCCATTTACCGGTTCGTGAAACAGCGTCCCGTGTTGCATTGAAGCAACAGAATCGCGAAACGTGTCGCGGATTGGACAAAAAATGTTGCACCGCCCTCGGTGACTGGTGTATACAGGGCCCGAACGCTGTTCACAACCAAAGAAACCAGAGATGGGAGATGGAAGAATGAAGAAGACCTATATTGCCCTCGCGGCCTCCGCCGCTTTCGCCGTTGCCGGCACCGCCGCTGCCGATGGTCATGGCGACAGCCTGAGCATCAGCGCCAACTACCAGGTCCAGGTCGTCAACATGTCTTGGGACGAAGACGACGATAAGGATGGTCTGTACATGAACGATGGCAACCACGATGGCAGGTCGAACTGGGGCCGCATCAACATCGGCGGCGAGCGCGACCTGGGTAACGGCATGAAGGCCGTCTACGGCGTCAACTCAAACGTCGGCGCCTTTGACGCGACCTTCGCTGGGCGCAAGGTGTTTGG
>CAZGJO010000240.1:0-2963 GCA_964525685.1 uncultured Ectothiorhodospiraceae bacterium
GACCGGGGTCAACCACCCGCTGGGCAAGAACATGATCGGCGCCTTCCACCAGCCGCGCGCCGTGCTCATCGACACCGACACCCTGAAGACGCTGCCGGCGCGCGAGGTCAGCGCCGGTCTTGCCGAGATCATCAAGTACGGGATCATCCGTGACGCCGACTTCTTCCGGTGGCTGGAGGCCAACATGGAGGCGCTGGTGGACCTGGAGCCGGCGGCGCTGACCCATGCCATCCAGCGCTCCTGCGCCATCAAGGCGGAGGTGGTCGCCGCCGACGAGCGCGAGGCGGGCAACCGCGCCCTGCTGAACCTCGGCCACACCTTCGGCCACGCCATCGAGACCGGGATCGGCTACGGCCGCTGGCTGCACGGCGAGGCGGTGGCCACCGGCATGCTCATGGCCGCCGACATGGCCGCACGCATGGGGTGGCTGACCGCTGAGGACGTCACCCGTATCGACACCCTGATCACCCGGGCCGGTCTGCCCACCCGCGCCCCCGCCGACCTCTCCCGGGCGCGCTTCATGGAGCTGATGAGCGTGGACAAGAAGGCGCGCGGCGGCCACATCCGTCTGGTCCTGCCCACCGCCATCGGCGAGGCGGTGGTGACCGACGATTACGACGCCGCAGCCCTCGCGGCGACCCTGGACGAGCACCACGCCCTGCCGCCTTCGGCGCCGGCGCTGCCCTGAGTGCGCTTGCAGACGCCACCGCGCGCCCTTTATCTTTTACGGATCGCCGGGTCGGAGCGGCCCGCGCAGCGAGTGACGGTTCCGCCATGCGCATCTACATGCAGATCCCGCCGATGGAAGGGCAGACGCCGCGCTTCTATCACCTCTTCCTCCAGCCCGATCTGCTGGAAGGGTGGAGTCTGGTCAAGGAGTGGGGTCAGCAGGGCTCGCCCGGCCAGCTGCGCCGTGAGCACTACCCGAGCCGGGAGGCGGCCGAGGCCGCCCTGCAGCAGGCGCGTGATCGACAGACCCGGCGGGGCTACACAGTGGTCTTCGCCCGCGGCGAGGAGCAGCCCTGATGGCTGAGACGAGCGATACCATGCCGGGCAGCGAGATCCCCTACCTGGAACGGCTGGGGCTGGAACGGCCGCCGTTTGCCGACGCCCCCGATCCGGCCTTCTTCTATCGCGATACCGAGCTGGGCCAGCGGCTGGACATGCTCGCCCACCTGGCGCGCTACGGTGACCTGCTGCTGATGGTCATCGCCGAGCGCGGCGGCGGCAAGACCAGCCTGCTGAACCAGTTCGTCCACGAGAACCGCAACGAGCTGCGCATCGGCCGGGTGGAGGCGGACCCGGACCTGGACGCCGACGGCCTGGCGGGGCGCATCGCCGAGGCCTTCGGCATGGCGGCCTCCGGCGGCGAGCTGGAGCTGGTGCGTGGCCTGCGTCAGGCGGCCCACGGCGGCGTGCCGCTGCTGGCGGTGGACGACGCCCATCGGCTCGGCGTCGACGCGCTGCGCCTCATCCTGGAACTGGCCGACAGCGAGGAGCCGGAGGGGCGGCTGCTGCGCATCGTCCTCTTCTGCGAGCCGGCCATCGAGAAGACCCTGGACGATGCGAGCCTGGCCCCCCTGCGCGAGCGCATCACCCACACCCTCGAGCTGCCGCGCTTCACCGCCCGCCAGGTGGCCGGTTATCTCCATCACCGGTTGCGCGTGGCCGGATTCGAGGGCGAGGAGAACCCCTTCCCGGCCAAGGTGGCGCGCCGGATCCACCGCACCGCGCGCGGCAATCCGGCGAAGGTGAACCAGCTGGCCCACAAGACCCTGCTGGCGAAGGCGGGCCGGGGCCAGGCGCCGCGCCTGAGCCTGGCGCTGGATCGGCGGACCGTCACCATCGCCGGTGGCGGCGTCGGGGCCGTGCTGGTGGTCCTGGCCCTGCTGCCCATCTGGGGCGGGGACGAGGACGAAGATCCCGGTCGTCAGGGGCTGGATATCCCGGAGCTGGCGGAAGAGGCCGACGACGAGGCGGAGCCGTCGGTGGATGAACAGCCCGAGCGCCCGCAGCTGCGCGGCTGGCCGGCCGAGGATGAGGAGCGGGCCGAGGAGGAAGAGCCGGTCCGGGAGGAGCGAACCGAGGAGACGGCGCTCCCGGAGCAGCTTCCGGAGCCACCGCGCATCGAGGCCGTGGAGCCGGAGGTGGTCGAGGGCGGTGACGAGCCGGTGGAGGTCACGGTGCACGGTCGCAACTTCCACTCCGGCGCGACCGTGGTGGTGGGCTATACCGGCCACAGCGAGACCCTGGACGATGACGCCGTGGAACGGGTCGACGAAGAGACCCTGCGGCTTCGGGTGGACGTGGGGCGCGAGCCGGACACCTGGACGGTGCGGGTGAACAATCCCGACGGCACCGGCTCCGATGCCCGTTCGTTCCTCGTGGAGGCGGCGCCCGAGCCGGAACCCGAGCGGGAGCCCGAACCCGAGCCCGAACCGGAGCCGCCCGAGGCCGAACCCGAGCCGGCGGTCGAGGATGACGCCGTCCACGACAGCGACTGGATCCGTGAACGCGAGGCCGATCATTACACCCTGCAGCTGGCGGCGAGCCGACGCGAGGAGGTGGTCGAGGCCATCGCCGAGGCACAGGAGTGGCCGGGACCGCTGGCCCGGGTCATCACCGCCGACGGCTGGTATGTGCTGCTCCACGGCGACTATGCCGATGCCGCTGCCGCCGCCGACGCCGCCGAGGCGCTGGAGGAGCAGCTGGAACAGGAGCCGTGGGCGCGTCCCTGGCGCACCATCCAGGGGCGTCTGCCCGGCGCCACCATCACCCCCGATGCCGACGACACCCTGACGCCGGCGCTGCGCGAGACCGCCGCCTGGGTCGCCGAGCGCGAGGCCGGGGCCGGCACCCTGCAGCTCTTTGCCACCCGCGATCGCCAGCGTGCTCAGGCCCTGGCAGCGGAACACGGCGAGGTGGAGGCCCGCGTGGTTCCGGTGCGTCGCGACGGTGAGCTC
>CAZGJO010000241.1:0-2940 GCA_964525685.1 uncultured Ectothiorhodospiraceae bacterium
TGACATCCTCGCCGACCACGCCTCGCCGGAGACCGTGGCGCGCACCGCCGAGGCCTACGGCTGCCGCAGCATCGCCTACACCTACAACGACCCGATCATCTTCCACGAGTACGCCATCGACATCGCCCGCGCCTGCCGCGAGCGCGGCATCCGCTCGGTGGCGGTGACCTCCGGCTACGTCTGTCCGGAGCCGCGGGCCGAGTTCTACCGGTACATGGATGCCGCCAACATCGACCTGAAGGCGTTCAGCGAGACCTTCTATCGCAAGCTCACCGGCGGCGAGCTGCAGCCGGTGCTCGACACCATCCGCTACCTCTACCACGAGACCGACGTCTGGCTGGAGCTGACCACCCTGGTCATCCCCGGCCACAACGACAGCGTTGATGAGCTGGCGGCGTTGTGCGCCTGGGTGCGCGACGAGCTCGGCCCCGAGGTGCCGCTGCACTTCACCGCCTTCCACCCCGACTGGAAGATGACCGACACGCCACCGACGCCGCTGGCGACCCTGCGCGAAGCGCGCGCCATCGCCCGGGAGGCGGGGCTGCACCACGTCTACCTCGGCAACGTGCGCGAGCCGGAGGGCGGGGTGACCCGGTGCCACGCCTGCGGCGCCGAGGTCATCCGCCGTGATGGCTATACCCTGACCCATTGGGGGCTGACCGACGGTGGGCGCTGTGGCCAGTGCGGCGCCGAGGTGCCGGGGGTGTTCGAGGCCGAACCCGGCGACTGGGGGAGCCGCCGACAGCCCGTGCGCCTCGCCTCGGAGTGAAGCCGGAAAAGGGGACAGTCCCCTTTATCCGAGGAGGTGGCGCAGCAGGGCCTGATGGACGCGATGGAGCTGGTCGAGGTGGGCCGCCTCGACCCGCTCGTCCACCTGGTGGATGGTGGCGTTCAGCGGCCCCAGCTCCACCACCTGGGCCCCGGTGGGGGCGATGAAGCGGCCGTCCGAGGTGCCGCCGGAGGTGGACAGCGCCGGCTCGTGGCCCAGCACCTCGGCCACCGCCGCCCGCACGCCGCCCACCAGCGTCCCCGGCTCGGTGAGGAAGGCCTCCCCGGAGAGCACCCAGTCCAGCGTGTAGTCGAGCCCGTGGCGTTCGAGGATCGCCTCCACCTGCGCCTTCAGCCCCTCCGCCGTCGAGGCGGTGCCGAAGCGGAAGTTGAACATCACCTCCAGGGTGCCGGGGATGATGTTGGTCGCCCCGGTCCCGGCACTGATGTTGGCGATCTGGAAGCCGGTGGGGGGGAAGAAGTCGTTGCCCCGATCCCATTCGGTGGCGGCCAGCTCCGCCAGCGCCGGTGCGGCCCGGTGGACCGGGTTGTCGGCCCAATGGGGGTAGGCGACGTGGCCCTGGCGGCCCTTCACGGTGAGATAGCCGCTCAGGGAGCCGCGTCGACCGTTCTTCACGGTGTCGGCCAGCGTCTCGGCGGAGGAGGGCTCGCCCACCAGGCACCAGTCGATGGTCTCGCCGCGCGCCACCAGGGTGTCGATCACCCGTTTGGTGCCGTTGACCGCCGGGCCCTCCTCGTCGCTGGTGAGCAGGAAGCCGATGCGACCCCGGGGGGCGCCGCCGCCGGCCAGATAGGCCTCCACGGCGGTGACCATGGCCGCCACCGAGCCCTTCATGTCGGCGGCCCCGCGCCCGCGCAGGATGCCATCGTCGTCGATGACCGGCTCGAACGGCGGGGTCGCCCAGGCCTCTTCGGGACCCGGCGGGACCACGTCCACATGGCCGGCGAAGACCAGCAGCGGCCCGCTGTCGCCGTACACCGCCCAGAGGTTGTCCACCTCCTCGAACGGCATCGACTCCACGGTGAAGCCGACGGCGGCCAGCCGCTCGCCGATGAGCGCCAGGCAGCCGCCGTCGTCCGGGGTCACCGAGCGCCGGCCGATGAGCTCGCGGGCCAGCGCCAGGGTGGCCGATTCCTCGTTGGCCGCCATGGCGTTACTCCGCGGTGGCTTCGCGCAGCAGCTCGTTGAGACCCACCTTGCCGCGGGTCTGCTCGTCCACCTGCTTGACGATGATGGCGGCGTAGAGGCTGTGGCTGCCGTCCTTGCTCGGCAGGCTGCCGGGCACGACCACGGCGCCGGCCGGCACGCGGCCCCGGATGATCTCGCCGGTCTCGCGGTTGTAGATGGGGGTGCTCTGGCCGATGAAGACGCCCATGGAGAGCACCGCGCCGGTCTCGACGATGACCCCCTCGACGATCTCGGAGCGGGCGCCGATGAAGCAGTTGTCCTCGATGATGGTCGGGGCGGCCTGCAGCGGCTCGAGAACGCCGCCGATGCCGACCCCGCCGGAGAGGTGGACGTTCCTGCCGATCTGGGCGCAGGAGCCGACCGTGGCCCAGGTGTCGACCATGGTGCCGGAATCGACATAGGCGCCGATGTTCACGTAGGAGGGCATCAGCACCACGTTGGGGGCGATGTAGGAGCCCCGGCGCACCGCCGCCGGCGGCACCACGCGCACCCCCTCGTCGCGGAAGTCGCGGGAGTTGTGGTCGGCGTACTTCGGCGGCACCTTGTCGAAGTAGTTGGTGAAGCCGCCCTTCATGAATTCGTTGTCGTGGATGCGGAAGGAGAGCAGCACCGCCTTCTTCAGCCACTCGTTGACCACCCACTGGTCACCCTGCTTCTCGGCGACGCGGCGCTCGCCGCTGTCGAGCTGGCCCATGGCCTCCTCGACGGCGTCGCGCACCAGGGTGTCGACGCTGCGCGGGGTGATGTCGGCGCGCTTCTCGAACGCCTCTTCGATGATGGTCTGGATGTCGCTCATGGTCGGTTCTCCGTGGTCGGTTGAGTTCAAAGTGTCTCGATGCAGGCGCGGATGCGGTGGGCGGCCTCGACGCAGCGTTCGGTCTCGGCCACCAGCGCCAGGCGCACGCGGTTCTCGCCGGGGTTGGGGCCGGCATCGAGGCCGTGGCGCTCGCGGCCGAGATAGC
>CAZGJO010000242.1:0-2904 GCA_964525685.1 uncultured Ectothiorhodospiraceae bacterium
CATCGGCGGCGAGGTCCGCATGCTCAAGATCGTCCCGCGCAACGGCCCCCCCTACTACCTGGTGGATACCAGCGGGGACGGCGAGCTGGACTCGCGGCGGAACGAGCTCGACGCCTTCAGTGTCAATCAGTGGATCCTTTTCCGCTGGTAACCCATGCGGGCCCGGGGCCCCAACGTCTGGAATCGAGACCGGCATGTCGGTATATACCCGAATCGAACAGGAGGAGCTTCGTGAATTCCTGGCGCGCTACGACGTCGGCGCGCTGGTGGACTATCGCGGGATCTCCGCCGGCATCGAGAACACCAACTACTATGTCTCCACGGAGACCCACGAGCTGATCCTGACCCTGTTCGAGCAGTTCGAGGCGGACGAGCTGCCCTACTTCCTCGACCTGATGGGCCACCTGGCCGACCACGGCGTCCCCGCGCCGCATCCGGTGGCCGACAACACAGGACAGGCGTTGCAGACCTTCAAGGGCCGGCCGGCCGCCCTGGTGACGCGCCTCCATGGCGCGAGCCTCGACCATCCCGAGGTGGCCCACTGCGCCGCCATCGGCCGGGGTCTGGCGCAGCTCCACCAGGTCGGGGCCCGATTCCCGCAGCAGCGCGAGAACCCGCGCGGGCCACGCTGGTGGAAGGCGATGGCGGAGAAGCTGGAGGGCCACCTGGACAGCGACGACGCCGCACTGCTGTCGGAGGAGCTGCGGTTCCAGTCGCTGTTCCGTGTTCAGGACCTGCCGTCGGGTGTCATCCATGCCGACCTGTTCCGCGACAACGCCCTCTTCCAGGGGGAGAAGCTCACCGGGATCATCGACTTCTACTACGCCTGCAGCGACGTCTGGCTCTACGATGTCGCCATCACCGTCAACGACTGGTGTTCCGACGACAGCGGCGGTCTGGATCCGGAGCGGGTGACGGCGCTGCTGGAGGCCTACCAGGCGGTCCGCCCGTTCCGCTCCATCGAGCGCGGGGCCTGGCCGGTGATGCTGCGGGCGGCGGCGCTGCGCTTCTGGCTCTCGCGCCTGGGCGACCTCCATTTCCCGCGCGCCGGGGAACTGACCCACACCAAGGATCCCAACGTCTTCCGCGCCATCCTGCAGCGGCGGATCCGCGAGGAGCGCACCCTGCGCAAGCTCTGGCCGCAGCAGCGCACGGCGGTCTGAGGGCGGGCCGACGTCTCAGATCCCGACGTCCAGCTGGGCGTAGGCGAGCACCAGCCACTTGCTGCCGGCATCGTCGAAATTGATGTGGACCCGGACATTGGCGCCCTGTCCCTCGTAGTCCAGCACCACCCCCGGACCGAAGGAAGGATGGTGGACCCGCTGGCCCAGCTCCACCACCATGCCGTCCCCGGCGGGCGCGCCCGGAGCACTCCCCGCGCCACCGCCCATCCGCACCGAAGCGGTGTGCTCCGGCGGCAGCTCGCCCAGGAAGCGGGACGGGCGATTCCGCTCCTCCTTGCCGTGGAGACGCCGTGACTCCGCCAGGCAGAGGTAGAGCAGCCGCATGGCACGGGTCATGCCGACATAGCAGAGGCGCCGCTCCTCCTCCAGCCGGCCGCCGTCGTCCAGCGCCATGCGGTGGGGGAAGAGCCCCTCTTCCATGCCGACCAGGAAGACCAGCGGGAACTCCAGCCCCTTGGCGGAGTGCAGGGTCATCATGTGGATGCAGTCCTCGCCGGCGTCGGCCTGGGCGTCCCCCGCCTCCAGCGCGGCGTGATTGAGAAAGGCGCTCAGCGCCTCGTCGGCCTCGGGCGCCTGCTCCACCTCGAAGGCGCGGGCGGCGCTGATCAACTCGTCGAGGTTGTCGATGCGCGCCTGGCCCTTCTCGCCCTTCTCCTTGCGGTAGTGGGCCACCAGGCCGCTGGCCTCCCGGGCGCGATCCACCTGCTCACCGAGATCGCGGCCGTCCATGGCCTCCGCCAGCCCCTCCACCAGTTCGCGAAAACGGCGCACCGCCCCGGCCGCCCGGGCCGGGAGATGGCCCTCGTCCAGGGCCTCGGCCGCGGCCCGCCACAGGCTGATGCCGCGTGCCCGGGCCAGTTCGCGCAGGCTGTCCACGGTCCGCGAACCGATGCCGCGCGTCGGTGTATTGACGATCCGCTCGAAGGCGGCATCATCATCGGTGTTCACCGCCAGGCGCAGATAGCCGAGCAGATCCTTGATCTCGGCGCGCTCGAAGAAGCGCGGCCCGCCATAGATCCGGTAGGGCGTCCCGGTCTGGACCATCACCTCCTCGAAGATCCGCGACTGGGCGTTGGAGCGGTAGAGGATGGCGCAGTCGTCGCGCCGACCGCCGTCGTCCACCCACTGCTGGATCCGCCGGGCCACGAATCGCGCCTCGTCGTTCTCGTTGAAGGCGTCGTAGAGCTGGACCGGCTCGCCCTCGCCGATGGCGGTCCAGAGCTCCTTGCCGAGCCGCTCCGGATTGCGGGCGATGAGGTGGTTGGCGGCCCCGAGGATGTGGCCCGTGGAGCGGTAGTTCTGCTCCAGGCGCACGGTGCGCACGCCGGGGAAATCGCGTTCGTAGCGGCGGATGTTCTCCACCCGCGCGCCGCGCCAGCCGTAGATGGACTGATCGTCGTCGCCGACCGCGAACAGGGTCCCGCTGTCGCCGGCGAGCAGGCGCAGCCAGGCGTACTGGATGGCGTTGGTATCCTGGAATTCGTCCACCAGAACATGGCGGAAGCGCTGGCGGTAGTGATCCAGCAGTTCCGGGTTCTCGCGCCACAACTCGAACGCGCGCAGCAGCAGCTCGGCGAAGTCCACCAGCCCGGAACGGCGGCACGCCTCTTCATAGACGCGGTAGAGCATCACCAGGGTCCGCTGGTAGGGGTCGCCACCGTCGTCGATGGCGTCGGGGCGCTGGCCGTCGTCCTTGCGGGCGTTGATGAAGCCCTGGACG
>CAZGJO010000243.1:0-2904 GCA_964525685.1 uncultured Ectothiorhodospiraceae bacterium
TGGCGCAGCAGGTCGCCGAAGAAGGAGCCGAAGCCGGGCCCGCTGCTGACCACCTGGGGATCGACGTTGACCAGCAGCCAGCGGACGTCGGTGGTGGGGGGCTCACTGAAGTTGGCGACATGGAGCAGCCGGCAGAGGCGGTCGAGTTCGACCCGCTCGGGCACCGTGCGCGGGACGTCGAACAGTTCCGGTGGCGGCACCGGCAGGCCGTCCTCGGTCCGGGCACGGATCAGCGCCTCGTGGCCGATGACGCGCTGGTGGGCGACGCTCAGGATCGGCTGGAAGGCCGAGGTCAGGGTCAGCCCCTTGTAGTGGGCGTGCCACCGCCCCTCTTGCTGGTAGCAGCAGTCGAGAAGGCCCTCCAGGGAACCCACGGAAGGTGGGCGATAAGGGGCGGGAACGCCGCGTTCCGGTTCGAATGCCGGGGCCTCGGCCCGCTGGGAATCGCCGATTTGCCGGGAAATGGTCATGGCTCTCTCCGTGGGGGTTCAGACCACCAGTGCGTCGGTTTCGCTGGCCATCACCGCTTCCAGCGGCGCCTCGACCAGGGTGATGCCCTGGCGCTCGCAGAAGCGCCGCTCCTTGGCCGTGGGCTCCTCGATGACCGCCCAGCCCATGGGCTCACCGGCGTCGCGGCAGATGTCGGTGACCAGCATCCGCTCGGTGTCGCGCAGGAAGCGCAGGCCGAGGAACAGATAGTTCAGCCCCCGGCGATGTGCCTTCATCGGGCCGGGGATGGCGAAGCCGCCCATCAGCTCGGTGAGGTAGTCGACGTAGTCGGCGTCGGAGGCGATGTACTGTGGTTCCGGACGCGGCGCGCCCATGGGCTTGAACAGGACGGGCCGCTGCCAGTCGGCGGTCTCCTGGGTCACCTCGCGGTAGTCGCCGCCGTCGGACTGGTAGATCACGAAGCGGTAATCGGTGCCCATCACGCGGGCGGTGCCGACGATCAGCAGGTGGGGCTGATCGGCATAGCTGTCGAGCAGCTGGGTGTCGCGGTTGGTGTCGATGATGTAGGGCAGATCGAAGCCGGCGAGCCAGTCGTGCACCGGCGCCCGGCTCCAGCGCCGCTCGCCGTAGAGGCGGTTGAGAAAGAACTCCAGGAAGGCGCGGCCGCGGCGCTGCTCCAGGTGCATGGCGGCGCGCGGGAACTCGTACATCAACCGGGGGCTGAGGGCGCGACCGTTGTTCATGGCCAGGATCAGGCTGTCGCTGTCTACCGGGAGGGGTTCGCCATTGTCGAGGTCGGTGACGCCGGCGAGGGCGCCGGGGCCGAGATAGGGCACCAGGGTGCCGGCCTGCAGTTGTTGATGGATCGCTTCCAGCGGTGCGAGGGACATACCGGATTCTCCTTGAATGGGGTGGAACGGAATCTGGCAGAGGTGATGCAAGAGCCGGGCCGGGTTCTGTCGAAAAGGCAATCAGTGGGTTATGCTGGTCGCTGCGGTTCGCGGTGCACCGTGTAGGTGCGAATTCGAACAGTCCGCACTCCGTTGTGTCGTGGACACGACAGGTCGATAACAACGAGGAGGAGCGCCATGCGCATGCTGAAACCGACCGGTCTGCTGGCCGGGTTCCTGATGATGTTGTTTCTGACGCCGGCCCAGGCCTCCCCGGAGCGGGTCGAACTGACGCTGGACGATCGCGAGCTGGTGGGCTGGTGGCAGTCCGGAGACGCCGACCGTGACCCCATCCTGATGCTCCACGGCACCCTCGCCCACGGGCGGATGGAGATCATGGAGACCTTCCAGGGGCTGCTGGCGCGGGCCGGGATCCCCAGTCTCAGCATCAACCTCAGCTACGGTCAGAGCGGGCGCACCGGCATGGCCGATTGCGACATGACCCATCGCCACGCACCCGATGATGCGGCCGACGAGCTGGCCGCCTGGCAGGACTGGCTGGCGGACCGGGGCCACGCGGACTTCCACCTGCTGGCCCATTCCCGGGGCGGGGCGGATGCCACGCGCGCCGTGCTCGACGACCGGGTCGATCCGGAGACGCTGCAGCTGGTCGCTCCGGCCGTCTGGGAGCGCGAGGACATGCACGCCGACTACGAGGAAACCCATGGCCGGCCGCTGGATGACGTGCTGGCGGAGGCCGAGGCGCTGAGGTCGAGCGATGGCGCGGATGCGGTGATGGAACCGGTGGGCCTGCTGCACTGCGGGGATGCCGCGGCCACGGCCGGGACGGTGCTGTCGTACTACGCCGATGACCCCGGCTTCGATACCCCCACCAACATCGAACAGCTGGACCGCCCGGTGCTGGTGGTCGCCGGCTCCGAGGACGATGTGGTGCCCGAACTGCCGGCGCGCATCGAGGCCATCGACATGCCGGCGGGCTCCGACTTCGTGACCGTCGACGGGGCCGACCACTTCTTCCGCGACTTCTTTGCCGACGATACCATCGACGCCGTGACCCGCTTCCTCGAACAGCGTTAAGGAGAACAGTCCGTGGAGATCGTCATCGGGGCGCTGACCGAATTCAGCGCTCTCCTTCGGCCCCATCTGGGGAGCATCGCCATGGCCCTGATCGCCACCCTGCTGGTGGTCTACGGGGCCGATCTGAATCGCGTGGTCCAGGAGATGGTCCGCCGCCTGCATTTCCTGCTGCGGGTGTTCATCTTCATGCTGGTCTGCGCCTTCGGCTACGGCGCACTGGTGAACTACTTCACGCCGCTGCTGGTGGGGGCGCTGGCCGCCGCCGGTAGTGTCTGGCTGGGGCCGGTGGTGGTCGGCGCCTTTCTGCTGGTGGGCTATCTGGCCGAGCGGCGGCACTACGGCAGCTGACGGTCGAAGGGCCTTTGGCGGGGAGGCCGACAACAAAAAAGGCGACCCGGGTGCCTCCGGGTCGCCTTTTCTGCTTCGTCTGGTAGGCGCGAGTGGACTCGAACCACCGACCCCCACC
>CAZGJO010000244.1:0-2874 GCA_964525685.1 uncultured Ectothiorhodospiraceae bacterium
CAGCTCCTCCTCCAGGGTCTCGGCGACGCCGTAGATCACCGTCAGCGGGGTGCGCAGCTCATGGGAGACGTTGGCGACGAAATCGCGGCGCATGGTCTCCAGCCGCAGCAGGTGGCTGATGTCGCGGGCCAGCATCAGATACTGCTTCTTGCCGTAGGGCACCAGCCGGATCTCGAGGCCGATGGCCTCGTCCACCGGGGCCGGCAGGGTAATGGAGCCACCCTCGCGCTCCATCCCCGCCATGAAGTCGACGAACTCGGGGTGGCGATAGATGTTGGTGATCCGCTGGCCCTCGTCGGCCGGCCAGCGCAGCCCGAGCAGCCGGGTGGCGGCGTCGTTCCACCACTCGATGCGGTAGTCCTTGCGCAGCACCACGGTGGCGTCGGGCATCGCCTTGGCCGACTCGCGGTAGCGGCGCAGCAGGTCGCGCAGCTTCTTGTAGCGTTGCCGGTGGCGCTTGTTGAGGCGGTAGAGGCCGTCGAAGACCTCGCCCCAGATCCCTCGGGACAGCGGCGGGTCGAGCTTGCGGTCGACCCGCAGCCAGTGCTCCAGCCGCACCAGGTTGCGCAGGTGCCAGGCGAGCATGGCCACTGCCACGCCCAGCAGGACCACCAGCAAGTGGCCACTGAGCCAGCCCGCCAGCAGTGCGGCCACGACCAGTGCACCATTGATGCGCAGGAGTCGGGGCCAGGGGTTGAGCGGCTGCATGCGCACCCTCCGTTGGGGGAGCCGTTATGCCCGAGTCTACTCGGTGGTGGCCGAGAAGCGATATCCCGCGCCGCGCACCGTCTGCACCAGACCGGCGTGCCCGGTGGTCTCCAGGATCTTCCGCAGGCGACGGATGTGGACGTCCACGGTGCGCTCCTCGACGTAGACATTGGTACCCCAGACATGGTCGAGCAGCTGACTCCGGGTATAGACCCGCTCGGGGTGCGTCATGAGGAACAGGAGCAGATTGTATTCCGTCGGCCCGATCTTCAGCGGCTGGCCGTTACCACTGACCCGATGGCTGACCGGATCCAGCCGCAGACCCGCCACCTCGAGGACTTCCTCCCCGGCCTCCGGCGTGGTCCGACGCAGTACCGCCTTCATCCGCGCCACGAGTTCCCGGGGCGAGAAGGGCTTGGTGACGTAATCGTCGGCCCCGACCTCCAGACCCCTCACCCGATCCTCCTCCTCGCCTCGGGCGGTGAGCATGATCACGGGAATCTCGCGAGTCAGCGGTTCGTCCTTCAGTTTCCGGGCCCATTCGATCCCGCTGATGTCGGGAAGCATCCAGTCCAGCAGGATGAGGTCGGGCGGGTCATCGAAGACCAGGGTTCGCGCCTCGCCGACGTCACCGGCCCAGCGCATCTCGAACCCCGCCTTGTTCAGGGGGGGAATCAGCATCTCCCGCACGGCGGGATCGTCTTCGACCAGCAGGATTGTCGTCGCCATCGCGGCCTCGGTTGATGCGGAATCATGGCGATTACAACGCAAGCACATTACAGATTGATGACCACCGCTGACCGCATCCCGCTCCGGGAGGTGTAGCGGGCGCACATATTAGCAAACTCTGATGCTCGACCTATAATGACCGCATGAACAGAAACGACGACACCCTGGTGCTCTTCCCCTACGACTGGGATGCCCTCGGCTGTGACCGCCAGGGCGTTCCCCGCCCCAACCGGGTCGGGTTCGATCTCCACCGTTTTCCCGCCAACCTGCGACTGGCCGCCTTCGACATCGACCGCTTCACCGCCGGCCTTGCGCGCCGGGCCGATCGCGCCGGCTGGCGCGGGGTCACCTCCGGACACGAACAGTTCGGGGCCCTGGCCGCCGCGCGTCTGGCCGAGCGCATGGGCTGGGCGGGCCCCCCGGTACGCGCCGTGCTGGCCTGCCAGCACAAGCTGCACGCCCGGCGGGTGCTGGCGGAGGTCGCCCCGGAGGCCAACCCGGACACCTTCGGCCTGGTCGACATGCCGTACAACGGCACGGTTCCCGCGGACGTCCCCTACCCGGCCTTCGTCCGCCCCATCAAGGCCGCCTTCTCGGTGCTCGCCACCGAGGTCCGTGATGCCGCAGACCTCCACCGCCATACCCGCTTCGGGCCGCTGGAGCGGGTGATCATCCGGCGGCTGGTCGAGCCCTTCCACCGTCTGCAGCGGCGCGTGCTGCCGGAGGCGGACAACCCGCACCGGCTCTACTACGAGACACCGGTCGGCGGGGCCCAGTACAACCTGGACGGCTACGTCCACGACGGGACGGTCCATGCCCTGGGCGTGGTGGACGCTCACATGTATCCGGGAACCAACGCCTTCCAGCGCTTCGAGTACCCGAGCCGCCTGCCCGCGGCGGTCCAGCGGCGCGCCTTCGATGTCGCCCGCCGTTTCCTTGCGGCCATCGGCTTCGACCACGGGCTGTTCAACATGGAGTTCTTTTACGATCCCGCCTCGGATCGGCTCACCGTCATCGAGTTCAATCCGCGCCTCGCGGCCCAGTTCGCCGACCTCTACCGGCGCGTGGACGGTGTGGATCCCCACGCCATCGCCCTGGCACTGGCCCGGGGCCGGGACCCCGCCACGCTTTCGCGGGCCACCCCGACCGCCCGCGTCGCCGCCAGCTTCGTCTACCGCGCCTTCAGCGCCGACACGGTGCCTCCGCCGCCCAGCCGCGACGCCCGCCAACGGCTCCACGAGCTCGATCCGGACAGCCTCTTCCTGGCCTTCCCGAAAAGGGGGCGCGCCCTGGAACGGGAGTTCCGCTGGCTGAACAGCCACCGTTACGGCGTCCTCCACCTCGGCGCCGCATCCCGCGAGACGTTGCTGCGGGCCTGTGCCCGGGCCAGTCTCCAGCTGGGCTGGCCGGCTCCGCTGCCACCGGATGAAGCGGGAC
>CAZGJO010000245.1:0-2869 GCA_964525685.1 uncultured Ectothiorhodospiraceae bacterium
GATCTAGATGGCCGTTACCGGATAGTGTGCGGGTGATCGTTCTCAGGCGGAGCCCCCACAGCGTCACAGACCGCGGCGCCCAACACCCCAACCGGTCAATGCAGTGTTGACCGCGTCTGTCGGGGCCTTCGAGTGGTCGGCAGGGCGACTTGGTGCTGGCCGCCGCAGAGCATGGCTCGGAGTCCCGCGTAGCACTCGGTGAGCTAGAGGAGCGCGAACAACCCAAGGTCCCGGACGCAGCCCTCACCATCATTTACTGCAGCCCCTACGTGCAGGACGAACTGGAGGGCCAGGCATTTCCCTGCGGCCTGAGCCGTCTCCGCGCATCTGGCAGACGATCGATTGAGCCCGTTAACAACACCGACAGCAGGACGAGGTTCTCCCAGAAGAAGATGTTCATGAGCAACAGCGTGGCGACGTGGAAGGACACGATCACCACGAGCCATATCGCACGGAAGCGGGCCCAGCGCAGCGAGAGGAGCGAGAGCACCTCGAAGACCGTCACGACGAGCATCCCGGTCACCAGCAGCACCTCCGCGAAGGGGAGGTCCAGCACTGCAAGACCGAGGTCGAAGTCGTACGGACCGTACTGCTGCGATCTTGCGGCGAGCCACCGTTCGATCGAACCGTCGGCGAACACAGCGACGCCGCCCTGCACCGCACGCCGCGATCCGATCAGCACGTAGGTGGTCGCGACGATCGCAGCGCTCAGCAGCATCGGTCCCCCGTATCGCCAGCCGTTTGGCCCAGCGCGTCGGCGGCAGATCGAGAGGGCATCGGCGGCGGGAGCCAACGCGAGCACGACGGCGGTGAGGAGGACGGCCGCCTGGGCATGGTTGGCGTAGCCCTGGATGCTCTTCATCGCGCCGTCGTGCCAGAGGATCAAGAGGACCGCCGTGAGCGCGATGGGACGCCATGGGCGTACACCGAGCACACAGGCCAACGTCAGCGCGAGGCCCGTCACCTTGAGCGCGATGAGGGTCGACTCAAAGGCGAGTCGCGCCTCCATCGGCAGCATCCGCATGATCCCGGCCGGCGCGATCACTTCCGCGGGCAGGAGGGTGAACTTGGTCACCGGAGTCATCGCGATGATGGCGAACCAGACGCCGAAGACGGCGATCCGGGCAGCCGCGAGCCGGTCAGCGGTTGCATCCTCGTGGATCATCGCTGCACCGTCATCGCTGTCTCGCACGACGTCTCGAGCGACGGCCCTCGTCCCGCAACGCTGCACCAGCGGACGTCGACGCCTGCGACCGCGGGATCCGCGTGCTCGGAAATGAGCTCTCGCAGCACGGCCTTGACGGTGCGTTCGGCGTCGACGTCGCCCTCCTCGGCAGCGCGGACGAGCACCTCGATCCGGCTGAGGAACCCTCGTGGGGACGTCGTCGGGACGAGCTCTGAGATCGGCAGGCGTGATGCGGTCGCGTCAGACTCGGCGTCGTTCTCGATGATCATGACGAGGTCGGCGTAGACGACCGGCTCCTGCGATCGCGTGTACATCCCCCAGTCACTGAACGGGTACAGGGCCCACACACCGAACGAGAAGTGGGCGATGAGGATGCCAGCCCCGATCACCAGCGCTACCAGGCGCTGCCCCACGGTGAGGACCTCCCGGACGTCGACACGAGCCAGCGCCCAAGCGACGAGGCCGAGGACCAGCCAGATCTCCAACAACCAGCGGCCGAGGAACCGAACACCGTCGCTGTCGTCGGTGAGCACCGGCGCCACGAGGACCGTCGTCATGAGCGACGCCAGCACGGCGAGCCACAGCACGCAGAGGCGGCTCGGGCGCCACGCCCGCACTCCCTCCATCCCTGCCCCCTGCCCGCCCCGATGGCGCGGTGTGAGGGTGCCACATCCGGCGCCAGGGATCGCTGGTTCGCCTACCGTGCGGCCTCATCGGAAGCGGGGGGGGGTGCTCGCAGGTGGCCAGCGAGGGGGACGCGATCCCGGTCGCTGTGCAGTGGGAGCGCCACCACCTCGATCCGATCAGCACCACCTGGGTTCCGGGCTTCACCGCGTGGCGGTTCGCTGACCCGGATGCTGACCGCACCTACGTCGCCGGGGAAGGGGTCCTCCTCATCGAGGAGGCCCGATCGGACACCGTGCTGGCCGCTGCTGCGGAGCACCGCCCGCAGCTGCGTCCGTCACCCGCGGACGCGACCGAGGCCTGCGTGGTCGGACCCGTGCAACACGCGGTGATGTCTGGCTCGGTGTGGGGTGACGCCGCAAGCCATGACCGCGATCCGGGAGACCGCCGATGGCTATCAGCGTCTGCGACCACCTGCCTGGGGAGCGCGCGGAAGGGGGGTGAGCCTCCTTCAGCTGCGGGAGATCGAGGAGGGCCACAGCGGGGGGGACATCGGCCCCTCGGTCCGTGACCTGCTCGAGGACGTCCTCTCCGGGGAGCCCAGCGGGAGCCCGATGCCGGTGCGCATCGACGTGTGGGTCGATGGGGAGTTCGACCGTGCCCTCCACCTCGAGGTCCTGGACAGCGGCACGGAGGAGCTCGAGGGCGACACCTCGCCGATCCGCTTCTCCTCCTCCGCGGTGCTGCGGCTGCACGAGAGCGCGATCGAGCTGGCGGTGGGGGAGGCCGACATCGTGCCGGCACGTGACACCGGGCCGCTGGCGGCGGAGGTGGCGCGCGTCGACGGTCCCGACCGGGTGGTCCACGAGCTGCAGGGGGTCGCCGGCACCTACGAGGTCGCGTGCGACCTCGATGTCGACACGCCTCGGCCACCCACCGCCGCGGAGTTGATCGACGAGTTCGCGCCGCGCAGCGGCGACGGCGCATGGCCCAACCTGGAGCGCCAGACCATCGCCGAGCAGCTACGCGACACCATCGCCGAGCCCCAGCTGATCCGGC
>CAZGJO010000246.1:0-2851 GCA_964525685.1 uncultured Ectothiorhodospiraceae bacterium
CGGCCGCATCCCTGCGGCCGACGCCCTTCGGGCCGGACCCCACCCCCACCGGCCGGCACCCGCCCTGCTTCGCTTCGGGGCGTGGCGGATTTCTTGCCTTCGTTCTCTGGGGGTTTCATGTCCGAATGGGTTTTGGCTTCAAGTTCTCCGTATCGACGGGAGATGCTGGAGCGGCTGGGACGGCCGTTTCGCTGCGTCTCGCCGGAGGTCGATGAGTCGGCGCGGGCTGGTGAGGGGCCGGCGGCGCTGGTGGCGCGGTTGGCGGAGGACAAGGCGCGGGCGGTGGCCGAGGGGCTGGATGCGGGGCTGGTGATCGGCTCGGATCAGCTCTGTGAGCGCGATGGCGAGGTGCTGGGCAAGCCGGGGAGTCATGAGGCGGCGGTGGCGCAACTGCGCGGTGCCTCGGGGCGGACGGTGACCTTCCACACCGGGCTGGCGCTGGTGAATGCGGCCAGTGGCGCGGCGCAGGTGGAGGTGGTCGAGACGCGGGTGCGCTTCCGTGCGCTGGATGACGCGCGCATCGAGCGCTATCTGCGGGCCGAGCAGCCGTACGACTGTGCCGGCGGCTTCAAGTCGGAGGGGCTCGGGGTGGTGCTGTTCGAGGCCATCGAGGGCGACGACCCGGCGGCGCTCATCGGGCTGCCGCTGATCCGGCTGGTGGCCATGCTGGAGGCCGAGGGCGAAGTCTTGCCCTGACGCGTGCGATGCTCTGCCACGCGAGGCGCGGTGTCCCGCTATTGAAAGAATAGCTGCCTGTGGTAGCTTGGCGCGGGACGATGCCCATCCCCGAAACAGACGCCCATCCTCGAAACACAGGAGAAAGACATGAGCTTCAACAACAACAAGACGAACCGGACCATCGGCACCCTGCTCGCCCTGGCCCTCATGGTCGCGACCGTGGCGCCGACCAGTGCCTTTGCGGGCATTGCGGGGACCGCGACCATCGCCGCCGAGGAGAACGCCGCGCTGGATCGCGAACGGCTCCTGGACGAACTCGAACGCGACGAAGTGCGGGCCGAACTGGAGCGCTACGGCGTCGATTCGGATGAGGCCGTCGAGCGTGTGGCCGCCCTCACCGACGACGAGATCCGCGAGCTGGCCGCCGACATGGAGGCGCAGCCCGCCGGTGCCGGTGTCGGCCTGACAACCATCCTGCTGCTCGTCATCATCTACCTCCTGGTCCGCTGATTTGGAGGAACGGCGGTTCGTGGCCCCGATTCGAGCCGCTCTACCCGCCCTTGTGATCCTGCTTGCGGGGTGCGCCGGTACCCCGCTGCAGTATGCCGAGCTCCCTCTCGAGGAGCACGAACCGCGCCAAATCGAGCTGAAGGACACCCCGTTCCACCCCCAGGATGCCTACCAGTGCGGACCCGCGGCACTGGCAACGGTCCTGGAATCCAGCGGCGTGGATGATGCCGATCCCGACGCCCTGGCCCGCCAGGTCTACCTCCCCGAACGGCGGGGCAGCCTTCAATCAGAGCTTCTGGGCGCCACCCGACGCGCGGAGCGTGTCCCCTACCCCATGGCCCCGCGCCTGTCGGATCTTCTCGAGGAGCTCCGGGCCGGCCACCCGGTTCTGGTGCTGCAGAACCTGCGCCTGCCGCAGTGGCCGGAGTGGCACTACGCCGTGGTCATGGGCTACAACCTGGACGAGGAGGAGGTGTACCTGCGCTCCGGTGAGGAGGAACGGCAGGTGCTCTCACTGCACCGTTTCGAACGCACCTGGCAGCTGGCCGATTACTGGGCCGTGGTCGTGACCCGACCGGGCACCGTCCCGGCCACGGCCACCGTGTCCCGGTACCTGGAAGCGGCCGCCACGCTGGAGGAACAGGGTCGTCTGGAGGCGGCGCATACGGCCTATGCCGCAGCCCGTGAGCAGTGGCCGAAAGAGCCCGCCCCCCATCTCGCCCTGGGCAATGTCGCCTACCGGTCCGGCGACTATGACCGGGCACTCGAGCACTTCCAGTCCGCCGTCTCCGCCGATCCGGATATGGCGGCGGCCCACTTCAACCTGGCCTGGGCCTTCAAGCTTCTGGACCGCCCCGAGGCGGCCCAGGCGGCAGCGGAAGAAGCCCAGCGGCTGGCGCCGGAGCACCCCCGCTACGGGGACGCGGTGGACGCCTTGCGTGAAGCAACACGCTGAACACACCGTCGAAGGGAGAGACCTTGATCTTTCCCTCCCGATGAACAATCCTTGCCGATAAGTTCCTCACGATCTACATGTCTGTGAACGGCGGCTGCAAGGCATTCTCTCCTTACTGGCGCCGGACGCGTGCGTCGCGTATTCCAGTGGTCACCGAGACCACCCGTGCTGCCCGAGGAGTATCACCGATGGGAATCAAAGTCCTGCTGATGACCGATGACGAACCGTGCATCACGCCCCTGAAAACGGCCCTGAAGGTGCGCTTGCCTCTGGAGCGACTGCTGGTCAGTCCCGGCCCGCTGAGTGCCCTCTACCTGGGCTCGCACCACGATCCCGAAGCGCTGATCATCGACCAGCGCTTCGGTCGCGCGGTGGTCTCCGGCACCATCGAAGAACTGCGGCGTGAGCTGACCCCGACCCGGTTCATCCTCCTGACCCCGGACGACGGGGAGGCGGCCGCCGAGCGCGCCCGCAGCTGGGGGGCGGCCGACCATCTGCCGCGCACCATGCAGGGCGCCGATCTGGCGCGCTGCTTCCAGGGCCTGGTCCGGCCGGAAGAGATGGCCGACGACGACGCCGGCCTCGTACCCGCCATCTGCCTGGCCCCGCCCCCCACCGCGAACGCCGGCCCGGTAGGCCCGCCGCTCTAGCGCTGTCTAGCGCGGCAGCGGCAGCTCGAACCAGAAGGTGCTGCCCTGCCCCTCGCCC
>CAZGJO010000247.1:0-2834 GCA_964525685.1 uncultured Ectothiorhodospiraceae bacterium
CCAGACGCAGGTCGGAGGCGGTGGGCTGGCGCCGGGCGAGGATGTGGGTGCACTCCTCGTCCAGCGCCACCTCCATGGCGTTGACCTTGTAGTCACTGGTGGTCACCTGCTCGGCCTTTTCGGAGTCGCCCTCGACCAGCGCCGCCACGGCGTCACCGACCTGCTGCTCCACCAGGCCGCCCATGGCCATGACCTGCTTGACGATGCCCTCCAGCTCCTCGTTGAACTGGCGGGAGATGTGCTGCTTGAAGAAGCTCTTGTCCATTGGGTGTCACCTGATGGTCGGGTTCGATCAGCCAAAGCGGCCGGTGATGTAGTCCTCGGTCTGTTTCTTTGCCGGGGTGGTGAACAACGTGTCGGTGTCGGCGTACTCCACCAGCTCACCGAGGTACATGTAGGCGGTGTAGTCGGAGACCCGCGCCGCCTGCTGCATGTTGTGGGTAACGATGACGATGGTGTAGTCCTCCTTGAGCTCGAACATCAGCTCCTCGATCTTCAGCGTCGCCAGCGGGTCGAGGGCGGAGCACGGCTCGTCGAGCAGCAGCACCTCCGGCTCGATGGCGATGGCGCGCGCGATCACCAGCCGCTGCTGCTGACCGCCGGAGAGGCCGAAGGCGTTCTCGTGCAGGCGGTCCTTGACCTCGTCCCAGAGAGCGGCGCGGCGCAGCGACTTCTCCACCACCTCGTCGAGCACCCGCCGCTCCTTGATCCCCTGCAGACGCAGGCCGTAGGCGACGTTCTCGTAGATGGTCTTGGGAAACGGGTTCGGCTTCTGGAACACCATGCCGACCCGGCGGCGCAGCTCCGCCACGTCGATATGCGGGGCGTAGATGTCGTCGCCGTCGATGCGGATGCCGCCCTCGATGTGACAGGCGTCGATGAGGTCGTTCATGCGGTTGAAGCAGCGCAGCAGGGTCGACTTGCCGCAACCCGACGGACCGATGAAGGCGGTGATCCGGCCGCGCGGGATGGCCATGTTGATCCCCTTGAGCGCCTGCTCTTCACCGTAGTAGAGCTTGAGGTCGTCGACCTCCAGGCAGATGTCCTCGTTGGCCAGGTCCAGCGTCTGCTCACCGCGTGCGGACAGGCTGGACAGATCCAGACCGTGGCTCCGCTGTTCGGTACCTTCGTTCATGGCATCGCTCCGTGGGGTCGTGTTCGGTTCGGTCATGCTCAGTCACTCTCGGCACGATTCTTCTCGCGCAGGTAGTTGCGAATGGAGATGGCGGTCAGGTTGAGGATGATGATGATCGCCACCAGCATCAGCGCCGTGGCATAGACCAGCGGCCGCCCGGCCTCGACGTTGGGGCTCTGGAAGCCGACGTCGAAGATGTGGTAGCCGAGGTGCATGAAGGCGCGGTCGAGGTGGAGGTACGGGAAATTGCCGTCCAGCGGCAGGTTCGGCGCCAGCTTGACCACGCCGACCAGCATCAGCGGCGCCACCTCGCCGGCGGCGCGCGCCACCGCCAGGATCAGCCCGGTCATCATCGCCGGGGCCGTCAGCGGCACCACCACCCGCCACAGGGTCTCGGCCTTGGTCGCCCCCAGCGCCAGCGAACCATCGCGGATGCTGCCGGGGATCCGCGACAGCCCCTCCTCGGTGGAGACGATCACCACCGGCAGGGTCAGCAGGGCCAGGGTCAGCGCCGCCCAGATGATCGCCGGCGAGCCGAAGGTCGGCGACGGCAGCGCCTCGCGGAAGAACAGCTGGTCGATGCCGCCACCGATGAAGTAGACGAAGAAACCGAGGCCGAAGACACCGAAGACGATGGACGGCACCCCGGCGAGGTTGTTGACGGCGATGCGAATGGTCCGCACCAGCGGCCCCTGCCTGGCGTACTCGCGCAGATAGATCGCCGCCAGCACCCCGAACGGCGTCACCACGATGGACATCAGGATGACCATCAGCACGGTGCCGAAGATCGCCGGCAGGATGCCGCCCTCGGTGTTGGCCTCGCGCGGATAGCCGGTCATGAACTCCCAGAAGGTGCGCACGTAGTGGCCGAGCTTCTGCGGCACACTCATGTCGTTGGGCCACCAGGCGTTGACGATGTCCGACAGGGCGATGGTCCGCTCCCGGCCATCGGCGGTCTCCGCCACGATGGCGAAACGGCCGACCTGCTCCATGAGCTCGGCGCGGCGGGTCTCCAGCTCTTCGTATTCGGCGTTGAGCGCCTCGCGCTCTTCGGCCAGTTCGGCGCGACGCGCCTCGCGCTCCGCCTCGCTCAGCCGTTCATTGAGTTCCAGCCCGCGCTCGTTGAGTCGCACCCGCTCGAGCCGGTGGTTCACGTCGCCGATCTCGAAGCGTTCGATGTGCTGGATGGTGTCGACCAGCTCGCGGGTCTCACGCAGCTGCCTTTCGAAATCGGCGCGCGCCTCGTCGCCCATGGAGACGGTGACGCCGCCGACCTGGTAGGCCCGCAGATAGCCGTAGAAGTCCCCCCACTGGGTCCGCTCCAGGACCATGACATCGGCCGGCGTGTCCCGCTCGGACATGAAATCGCCCAGGTACCAGACGAAATCGCGGCCATCGACGTCGCGGTTGCCGCGCTTGACCCGGTGGCGCTCGACCAGGGCCTGCCCCTCCGGAACCTCGTAGCCGGCATCCCGCATCGCCTCGGCGGACATGGTCTCGGAGCGTTCCAGCTCCCCGAGTACAGCGGTCGGTGCGTCGTCATCCGGGGTCTGATACTCGAACGCCACCACTGAACTCGGCCAGAAGTGGGCCAGGCCATTGACCGCGATCATCAGCAGCAGCCCGACCACCATCACCAGACTGGCCGCCACCGCCCCGGCGTTGAGCCAGATCCAGGGAGTGCCCGATTGGAACCATT
>CAZGJO010000248.1:0-2830 GCA_964525685.1 uncultured Ectothiorhodospiraceae bacterium
GCGAGATCTCCTTGATCTCCATCGCCAGGTTGGCGGAGACGGTGCAGCAGATCTTCGAGCACCACTCGCGGCCGATCTGGCGGTCACGGGAACCGACGCAGAGCAGGATCGCGACCCGCTCCGGCACGCGGCCGTCGCTGGGGCAGGCGATCTTGCCGGAGCCGACCATCTGCTCCGCCTGGGTGGTGGTGATGACGTCGTCGTAGAGACCGAAGCCCCACTCCGGCTTGTTGATGGAGTCAAAGTGGGTGAAGCCGGTGCCCATGACGATGGAACCCGCCTGGACCGTCTCACCGTTGCTCAGGGTGGCGGTGAAGTCGCCGGCATCGCCGTCGACCTTGCTCACCTTGGTGCCCTTGTGGACGGTCACGTTGGCGTCGTTCTCCACCGCGCTCACCATCCGGCCGATGGCGTCCTTGGCGTGTTCGCCGGACGGCACCAGCTTGGCGTAGCCGGAGATGATCGGGGCGCCACCGAGGACGTCCTCCTTCTCCACCAGCACGGCCTTCTTGCCCGCCGCCGTCACACCGGACGCCGCGGCCAGACCGGCCGGACCGCCACCTACAATCAAAACCGTGTCTTGCATCACGCTTTGCCTCCAATCGCCAGTTCGGGGTTATACAGGTATTCGATGTTCCCCGCTTCGACCTCCTTCAGGTACGCCTCGAAATCCTTCTTGGCGTCCGTCCAGCTGATCCCCATCTTCTCTACCAGCTCCTCGCACGGCGACGCGTGCCACTGGAGCTGAACAATCTTGAACGGGTCGGCCCCGCACGCCAGCGCGGCGAACTGGATGTCCGCCATGATCGGCATCGAGAAGTCCTGCTCGTGCGACTTGCCGATCCACTGGTTCTTGTCCATCGTCGTGATGCAGCCGGTGTCGATACCGAGCATCACGTCCGCCTGGGCCTCTTCGCGCGCCACCCGGATCTTGCGGTCCATGGTGAACGAGCGGGTGAATTCGCGCTCCGAGATGATGTGCCGGAAGCCGAAGCCGCAGCAGTCGTACCACGTCGAGTAGTCGATGAGCTGCGCGCCCAGCGCCTGCACCACCGAGGAGCCCGGCGCCGTGCGGTTGCCGCCCATCACGTTCGGGTCGTAGACCGCGTCCTCGTGCACCATCTTGTAGTAGTGGCACGCGGCGTGGACGGTGGTCCGGATGTGCGACACATCGATGGTCTGCAGCTCCGACGCGATGCGGTTGCGCATCACGTGCAGCCACTCCGAGTAGTGGATGATCTCCTCCGGGATGACCAGCTTGCCGTCCACCAGCCGGCCCAGCTTGCCCAGGATCTTGGTGACCTTCTCGCGCAGTTCGGCGCTCTCCACCAGGTACTTGCGGATCTCCTTGTAGTTGCCGAAGGAGGTGCCGCAGTGGACCAGCGGATAGAAGTGGCCCGGCTCATGGCCGTGCTGCTGGCCGGCGACGTACGCCTGATGGAAATTGCGCAGGAAGACCGCCGACAGGGACTCGACGTTGCCGATGCCCGAGCCGTGGTAGTTCCACGCCGTGCACGACGTCTGGTCCGTCTCGTCCAGGTAGTCCACGCCCGGCTGATAGTCGAACTTGTTCATGAACCACATCAGCGCCGCCGGGTAGCCCGGGATGTTGCCGCACTGACCGCAGCTCTTGTGGTGCCACAGCTTCTTCGTCGGCACCCGCTTGGGCCAGCCGTACAGCGTCTCCACCTCCACCGGCTCCATGTCGTCGGTGATGCGGTGGACGATGATCTGGCCGTCCTTCTCCAGCTCCCACATGTGCTCGCGGATGTCGTCCATCCGCTCGCCCAGGTCGGCGGAGCGACGGTCCACCTGCTTGCGCACCCACTCAGTGGCCGCGGCGGCGTCTTCCGCACTCAGGTTGCTGTCCTGGAAAAACGAACCGTGGCCGGCAATGCCTTCGCTGCCCGTGGTGTTCGGTGTATCGTTACTCATAACCAGTTCTCCCGTTGTCTCGACGATGGCAGTGCAGGCGACTCAGTCGTCTTCCTGCTCTTCAAGCCACTCTTCGTACTCTTCGCGCTTCTCGTCGATGAAGTCCTCGATGACGTCGAAGAGGTTCTCGTCCATGGTCTCCAGGGAGTCCATCACCCCGGTCATCTCCCAGATGGTGTACATCTCGATGGACGTCTTCAGGGAGACCTCCCAGGCCGTGTCGGTGGTCTGCAGGGTCTTCACCGGGATGGCCTTGCGGAGGGTCTTCAGATCGCCCTCGATCTTCTGGATGTTGGGACCCCAGTCCGGGAAGTGATCCGGCTGGATCATGTCCGGCGAGAGCTGGTTGCCGGTGGTGATGAGCTTGAGCATGACGCGACCGAACGGGCGCAGCACGTCCTTCGCGGACTGCATGCCGTGCTTGATGGCCACCTCGCGCATGATCATCACGAGACCACCGGGGGAATTCTTGAAGGGACAACGCGCCGCACAGGTCATGCACTGGGCGCAGGCCCAGATCTTCTCGTGCATGGCGTCGTAGATCTGCTCGACGTTTTCGGTCCAGAGCAGCTGGACGATCTCGCGGGGACTGTAGTCGTAGAACTGGGCGGACGGGCAGGTCGCCGTGCAGATGCCGCAGTTCAGACAGCCGTTGAGTTCGTGGTCGTAGCGGAAATCACTGCGAATGTCGTTGTAGATTTCCTGCATTTCAGCATACGTAGCCATAGAGGACACCCTCTCCATTTATTGGCGCACCGAGCCCGGCGCGTGACTGCTATCTCGTTCATACCCTACCGGACCCTAGCCCAGTTTCCGGGCCAAATTAACGCCGCGCGGCCATGGCATTTCCAGCGGGCCGCCACGCGTCCGGAAAAGCAACGGCAGGGCATGCATC
>CAZGJO010000249.1:0-2829 GCA_964525685.1 uncultured Ectothiorhodospiraceae bacterium
CCTTCTGCCATTCGGAGCCGCCCACGGCGTCGGTGGTCAGACTCATCTGGATGAGCTGCTGGACGTAGGTGCCGGTGGATTCCAGGAAGAAGCGGATGATGAACAGCGTCGGCCCGGCCAACAGCACGAAGGCCATGACGGCGATGGCCAGCCAGAGGTTGAAGACACTCAGCCACTTCAGGCCGCGGTAGAGCCCGGAGAGCACCGACATCACCGCCACCGTGGTGATCACCGCGATGAGCCCCACCTGGTACCAGTGCGAGACCGGCAGGTCCACCAGCCGATTGAGGCCGGTGTTCAGCTGCATGGCCCCGAGGCCCAGCGAGGTGGCCAGGCCGAAGAGCGTGCCGAAGACCGCCAGCACGTCGATGACGTGGCCGATGGGGCCGTAGATCCGGTCACCGAGCAGCGGGTAGAAGATCGAGCGGATGGTCAGCGGCAGATGGTAGCGGAAGCTGAAATAGGCCACCGAAAGGCCGAGGATCACGTAGACCGCCCAGGCGTGCAGCCCCCAGTGGAAGAAGGTGTAGACCATCGCCTGATTGGCCGCCTCCGCGGTTTCGCCCTCGGCGTCCGGCGGGAACTGGTAGTGCAACATCGGCTCGGCGACGCTCCAGAAGACCAGCCCGATGCCCATGCCGGCACTGAACAGCATGGAGAACCAGGCGAAGTAGCCGAATTGCGGCTTCTCGTCCGGCTGCCCCAGACGGATGGCGCCGTAGCGGCTCAACCCCAGCCAGATCAGGAACCCGAGGAAGAAGGTCACGGCGATGAGATAGACCCACCCGAGGTATTCGGTGATGAACATGTGGACGGCATCGAACACCTCGAAGGCGCTCTCCGGACGCGCCACCCCGAAGATGACGAAGGGCAGGATCAGGACGGCCGAGCCGGCGAAGACCGCCGGGTTGACGGTGATGAAGAAGCTGCGGAGGCGATCAACCATGGCACGCCTTCCCGTATTGCTGGGTGGCCATCACTCCTCTTCGTCCTCCATGTAGTGCTCGAAGATCCCGGTAAGCCACGCCTCGTCCAGGATGTGGCCGGCAATGGCGTGGTCGAGATCGGCCCGGTTGGCCCCGGCCGCCAGCTCGAGCTCGGTGTCCAGGGCCAGCACCCGCATCCGGTAGTGGTGGCGCCCTTCCGGCGGGTTGGGACCGGTGTAGCCGATCTTGCCGAAGGTGTCGGTGCCGAGCCGCGTCCCCTCGGGGACGTGGGTGGCATCCAGGTGGTGGGTCTCCGGCGGGATGTTCCAGGCGAGCCAGTGGGTCACCTCGTTGCCCAGCGGCGAACCCGGGTCCTCGATGAGCACCACCAGACTGCGGGTCCCCGGTGGGGCCTCGTCGATCTCCAGCGGCGGCAGCTCGTTCGTGCCCGTGGCCGCGTAACGCAGGGGGATCACCTCCCCGTCCTCGAAGGCCTGACTCGTCAAACGCATCTCGTTCACCATCCCGATGGTTTCCTGAAAACGGCCAACAGGGTACACGGGCCGGGGCAGGCCGACAAAAACGGCCTAGTACGCTTCGTAGTGGCCGAACAGCACATCGAAGCCGGCATAGAAACGAAACTCGGTACTGAAATCGTCCTCGCGCGCCCGGCGCCACTGGGGGCGCAGCCGGGCGACCAGCCAGTCGTGATGGACCACGCTGCGCCAGCTGATCTGGGCGTAATAGAGGGTCACCTGCGCGGTCGGTTCACTCACACCGTCCGCGCCGATCTGCCAGACGATGTCGCGGCGGCGCGCCAGGGGCTGGATCAGTGACAGGGTCTGGTCGTATTCGAAGTAGCCGTCGCGGCGGAAGCGGGTGGCGGCGGTGGAACTGCGGAAGCTCAGCGTCTCCCCCACCGGCCGCCGCACCCCGATATCCCAGGTGTGGCCGGTGCCGGAGGCCCGCGAGTTGAACAGCGTCGCCCGCGGACGGATGCGCCACGCCCCCGCCTCGAAGTCGCGCCAGACGCGCAGACGGCTGCGCATGTCCACCGGCAGCCTGCTGGGGATGCGGAAGCTCGTCTCGCTCTCCACGTAGCGAAACGGATTCAGAAAGCGCAGGCCGAAGTACTGGCGCGCCCGTTCATCCTCGTCCTCTCGAGCGGTCTCGCGGTCGCGTTCGGCCGGATCATCCGGATCATCGCTCTCGAAGACCAGCTGCAGGCGGTCCTCGGTTCCCGGGAGGCTCAGGCTTCCGCCCAGGGACATGTCGTAGTCGTTCCCCGTCGCATCATGCCGGTAGGCGGTGCTCATGCGCAGCAGGGAGTCGTAGTCGGCGTCCTCATACTCCGCCTCCGTCCCCATGAACCGGTCGATACCACGCGACAGCCCGATCACCGCATTGGAGAGCGCCGTCTGGGTCCCCTCGATCATGCCGCGGGAAGGCTCGTCACGCGGCTCATCCTCGGCGACGGCCACGCCCGTCGCGAGAAGAAGCGACAGCACCAGTGCCGCGATCACGGAACCACCTCGTTCCCCGATAGCCATGGCCTCATGGTGCCTCAACCCCGTTCCCGGATCGAACCGGCGGCCACTGCAACCGCCGCCCGCCATCCTGTATCCTTGCGCCACGCCAAACCCACGAGGAGTTCCCTGCATGAAACTGGCAGCCCTGCGCCAGCGCGCCGCCTTCTGGATCGAATCCACCGGCCCGGTGCGCTTCGTCATTGCCGTGATCATCCTCAACGCCATCACCCTCGGCCTGGAGACCTCGGAGCAGGTCATGGCCCATGCCGGCGGACTGATCAAGGGTGTGGAACAGGTCATCCTGGCCATCTTCGTCATCGAGATCGCCATCAAGCTGTTCGCCCACGGGCCGCGCTTCTTCCGCAGCGGCTGGA
>CAZGJO010000250.1:0-2823 GCA_964525685.1 uncultured Ectothiorhodospiraceae bacterium
GGGAGCGTCCCCGGACGTTTTCCCGGCGGCCGCGGGGGGGGGGTGGCGGGCCGGCCGCCCCGACCCGGTCCGCAACACCCCGAACAGCGGCACCCCGAACAGCAGCCCCCGCCGGACACCAGACCCGGAACCTTTCAGGCCCTCTCCACCGGAAACGCCAGCACCTCGTCCAGCCGCCCCGCCCCGACAGCCCCCATGACCAGCCGGTCCACCCCCAGGGCCACGCCGCAGCAATCCCCGAGCCCGCTCTCCAGCGCCGCCAGCAGCCGTTCGTCCACCGCCACCGATGTCTGCCCGTCGGCGCGGCGGCGAGCGTTGTCCGCCTCGAACCGCGCCCGCTGCTCGGCGGCGTCATCCAGTTCGTGGAAGCCGTTGGCCAGCTCCACCCCGTGGAGATAGACCTCGAAGCGCTCCGCCACCGGCGGGTCGCCGGGGCGGACCCGCGCCAGCGCGGCCTGATCGGCGGGGTAGTCGGTGAGCACCACCAGCCCCTGCTCCGCCAGCCAGGGCTCCACAGCGTGGGTCAGCAGCCAGTCGCGCCAGACGGCGGGATCCGTCCCCAGATCCGGGGTGGCCTCGGCCCGGGCCTGGCCGGCGACAGCCCGATCCCTGGCCGCGGCACGCCAGTCATCGAGGGTCGCGGTGTGGGGATCGGGTCCGCCGACGGCCGCGAACGCCTCGCGGACGGTCATTCTGCGCGCCGGAAGGGTCTCACCCACCCCCGCGCGCACCAGTTCAACGAGCTCGTCGATGAAGGCCGCCGGCGCCACATCGGGCCGATACCACTCCAGCAGGGTGAACTCGGGATTGTGGCGCCGACCGCGCTCCTCCCGGCGAAAGGCGCGGGCGAACTGGTAGATGGGACCGCTGCCGTCGGCCAGCAGCCGCTTCATGGCGAATTCCGGGGAGGTGGCGAGATAGACCGGGTGGTCGCCGCCGGGACCGGACCAGTGGCTGGTCAGCGGCTCCACGGCGGGATCGGGGTTGCCGGCGGCGGAGAGCACCGGGGTCTCCACCTCCAGATAGCCACGGGCCTCCAGGAAGTCCCGCAACCGTCGGCGCACGGCCGCGGCGGCGACCAGCGCCTCGCGCGAGGCGGTCGGCCGCCAGTCGTCGGCCAAGGGTCTACTCCTTGACCCGCCCGAGGTACTCACCCGTGCGGGTGTCCACCTTGATGATGTCGCCCTCGTTCATGAACAGCGGCACCTTGACCACCGCGCCGGTCTCCAGCGTCGCCGGCTTGGTGCCGCCCTGGGCGGTATCGCCCTTGAGGCCGGGATCGGTCTCCACCACCTTGAGCGTCACGTGGTTGGGTGCCTCGACCACCAGCGGCGAGCCGTTGTAGAGCGTGACCTGGCACATGTCCTGGTCCTTGAGCCACTGGGCGGTCTCGCCGACGATGTTCTTGTCGGCGCTGTACTGCTCGAAGCTCTCCGGATCCATGAAGTGCCAGGCCTCGCCGTCATTGTAGAGGTACTGGAGATCCAGCTCCATGACGTCGGCCGACTCCATGGACTCACCGGACTTCAGGGTCCGCTCCACCACGCGGTTGGTGTTGAGGTTGCGCAGCTTCACGCGGGTGAAGGCCTGGCCCTTGCCCGGCTTCACGAAATCCACGTCGACGATGACGCACGGGTCACCCTCGCTCATCACCTTGAGCCCGTTCTTCAATTCGTTGGTACTATAGGTCGCCATGTCTGCCTCGTGCCCGAAAATGACCCGCCCATGATAGCGCGAAGCCCGGCCCCGACGCACACCCTCCCGGCGTGGCAACGCATCGCCGCCGAAGCGATCCGCGATCCGGAGGAGCTGTGGCACCGGCTGCGCCTGCCGCTGGCGAGCCTGCCCGCGGCCCGCCGCGCCGCCGAGACCTTCGGCCTGCGCGTCCCGGAACCCTTCCTGGCGCGCATGCGCCCCGGCGATCCCGAGGACCCGCTGCTGCGCCAGGTCCTCCCCGCCGCCGCGGAGCACGCGCACGATCCCGCCTTCGACCTCGATCCGGTGGGCGACGGCGCCGCCCACAGCGCCCCGGCCCTGCTGCGCAAGTACCACGGTCGCGCCCTGCTGCTGGCCTCCGGCGCCTGCGCCGTCCACTGCCGCTACTGCTTCCGTCGCCACTACCCCTACCACGAGGCCGGCGCCGGCCACTGGGAGGCAGCCCTGGAGGCCATCGCCGCCGATCCCACGGTGGAAGAGGTGATCCTCAGCGGCGGCGACCCCCTGAGCCTCACCGACGGCCGTCTGGACACCCTCCTCGACCGCCTCGAGGCCATTCCCCACCTGCAGCGGCTGCGCCTGCACACCCGCCAGCCCATCGTGATCCCGCAGCGGGTCACCCCCGAACTCGTCGGGCGGCTGACCGCCAGCCGGCTGCAGGCGGTCGTGGTGCTCCACGCCAACCACCCCAACGAGTTCGATGGCGCCGTGGAGGCGGCCTGTCGGCAGCTGCGCGCGACCGGCGCGACCCTCCTCAACCAGGCGGTGCTGCTGGCCGGCATCAACGACAGCGTCGCGACCCAGGCGGCGCTCGCCCGGCGCCTCTTCGACGCCGGCGTCCTGCCCTACTACCTGCACGCCCTGGATCGCGTCAGCGGGGCGCGGCACTTCGAGAGTCCGGTGGATCCGGGGGAACTGATGGCGGGTCTGCGCAGCCGGCTACCGGGCTATCTGGTCCCGAGTCTGGTCCGCGAGAATGCGGGGGCGCCCTACAAGCAGCCATTGGCTTGAGGAGGAGGGGCGCGCCGCAGGCGAACGGGCCGGGCGGGGCGGTGAGGGGGGTGGTACGTGACCGGCGGGACGCCGTGAATACGTCCGTGTAGGCTC
>CAZGJO010000251.1:0-2816 GCA_964525685.1 uncultured Ectothiorhodospiraceae bacterium
CGACCTGTTCGGCGAGGGCAAGATGTTCCTGCCGCAGGTGGTCAAGTCGGCCCGTGTCATGAAGAAGGCGGTGGCCTACCTGTTCCCCTACATCGAGGCGGAGAAGCAGGGCGGCTCCAGCGCCGGCAAGATCCTCATGGCCACCGTGAAGGGCGACGTCCACGACATCGGCAAGAACATCGTCTCGGTGGTGCTGCAGTGCAACAGCTTCGAGGTGGTGGACATCGGTGTCATGCAGCCGTGTCAGGACATCCTCGACGCCGCGAAGGAGCACGACGTCGACATCATCGGCCTCTCCGGCCTGATCACGCCGTCGCTGGACGAGATGGTCCACATCGCCAAGGAGATGGAGCGTCAGGGCTTCGATATCCCGGTGATGATCGGCGGCGCCACCACCTCGCGCGCCCACACGGCGGTGAAGATCGATCCCAACTACCACGGCGTCTCGGTCTACGTGAAGGACGCCTCGCGCGCCGTGGGTGTGGCCAGCAAGCTGCTGGGCCAGGACGGCGACGCCTACAAGGCGGAGATCAAGGCCGACTACGAGAAGGCGCGCGAGCAGCACGCCGGCCGCCAGGCCAAGATCAAGTGGGTGGGTCTGGACAAGGCGCGCGAGAACGCCTTCCAGCCGGACTGGTCGAGCTACGAGCCGCCGAAGCCGGCGGAGCTCGGCACCATCACCTTCGATGACTTCCCGCTGGAAGAGATCCGCGAGTACATCGACTGGACGCCGTTCTTCCACTCCTGGCAGCTCAAGGGCTCCTACCCGAAGATCCTCGAGGACGAGGAGAAGGGCGAGGAGGCGCGCAAGCTGTTCACCGACGCCGAGAAGATGCTCCAGCAGATCATCGACGAGAAGTGGCTGAAGGCGCGCGCCGTGGTCGGCATCCGCCCGGCCAACCGCATCGACGGCACCGAGGACATCGAGGTCTACGACCAGAACGGCGAGAAGGTCGAACAGACCTTCCACTTCCTGCGTCAGCAGACCGAGAAGCCGAAGCTGAAGCCGAACTACAGCCTCGCCGACTTCGTCGCGCCGAAGAGCGCCGGCAAGCGCGACTACCTCGGCGGCTTCGCGGTCACCGCCGGGATCGGCATCGACGAGCACATCGCCCGCTTCGAGGCCGACCACGACGACTACCACGCCATCATGCTCAAGGCGCTGGCCGATCGACTGGCCGAGGCCTTTGCCGAGCTGATGCACCAGAAGGTGCGCCAGGAGATCTGGGGTTACGCCCCGAACGAGGGGCTGTCCAACGATGATCTCATCCAGGAGGCCTACACCGGCATCCGGCCGGCGCCGGGTTATCCGGCCTGCCCGGAGCACACCGAGAAGGACCTGCTGTGGGAGTGGCTCGATGTCGAGCAGCGCACCGGGATCAGCCTGACCGAGTCGAAGGCCATGGTGCCGACGGCGTCGGTGTCGGGCTTCTACTTCGCCCATCCGGATTCGCGCTACTTTGCGGTCGGCAACCTCAACCGCGATCAGGTGGAGGACTACGCCAAGCGCAAGGGGATGTCGGTGCAGGAGGCGGAGAAGTGGCTCGGCCCGAACCTGGGGTACGACGCCGACTGATCCTCGGCACCGGCAACGCGGCGGCCACGGAGGGCCCCGCTTCCGGGCACGACATCAGCGCCCGTGCGACTTCTGGCCGCACGGGCGTTTTTCGTTACATCTGGAAGCCGGAGAGGCCGCCCCCGCCACCGCCCGGGGCGGGGCCGCCACCGCCGCCCTGCCCCGGGACCACCAGCCCGGAGGCCTGTTCCCGCTGCATCTCCTGGAGCTCCTCCAGGGTCTTGACCATGGCCTGCTGGGCGGCGGCGTTGTAGCCGTCCAGCGCCTCTTCCAGGGTGGTGGCCTCGATCTCGAAGTTCAGCGGCAGAGCGCCCATGGGCGTCATCAGCTGGGTGGAGCCGGTGAACACCACATCGCGCGCCGGATCGTCCTCGCCACTGGCGGTGATCGGGGTCAACCGCTGCAGGGTGCCCATCTGGCGATCGGTGAAGCTCTCCTCGCGGTAGAGGTTGTTGCGGTCGAGTTCGATCTCGGGGAGTTCCTGGCTCATGACGTTCCTCGCGGTTGGATTCTGGTTCCGGCAAGGGTAACACCTCGGCCGGGGGACCGGTCCATTGCCGCAAGCGCTCTTGTCACCCCCTGAGACCAGCGCCGTGGTGGTGTACAATCCGAGCATCAGGCCCGCAACACAGAGAAGCGACCCTTGGAGCAATATCGCGGAACCACCATCCTCTGCGCCCGCCGCAACGGCCGCGTGGCCATGGCCGGCGACGGTCAGGTCACCCTCGGCAACACGGTCATGAAGGGCAATGCCCGCAAGGTCCGTCGTCTCTACCGTGACAGCGTGCTGGCCGGCTTTGCCGGCGGCACGGCGGACGCCTTCACCCTGTTCGAACGCTTCGAGGGCAAGCTGGAGGAGTATCGCGGCCAGCTCATGCGCGCCGCCGTCGAGCTGGCCAAGGAGTGGCGCACCGATCGCTCCATGCGCCGGCTGGAGGCGCTGCTCATCGTCGCCGACGCCGAGGCAATGCTGATGATCTCCGGCAACGGCGACGTCATCGAGCCGGAAGAGGACCTCATCGCCATCGGCTCCGGCGGCTCCTTCGCCCAGGCCGCCGCCCAGGGGCTGATGCGCCATTCGGAACTCGAGGCGCGCCCCATCGTCGAAGCGGTCATGGGCATCGCCGCCGACATCTGCGTCTACACCAACCACCAGCTCACCATCGAGGAGCTTCCCGCACCGTGACCGAAGAAGCCCACGCCACCGACCAACGCCCGATGATGACCCCGCGCGAGATCG
>CAZGJO010000252.1:0-2816 GCA_964525685.1 uncultured Ectothiorhodospiraceae bacterium
CTGGGATAGTCGGGCAGCGGGGTCGGCTCCACCCAGGTGTCCTCGCCATCGGCGGCGATGACGATGCAGGGCGCCCGCAGGCCGGAGGGGTGGGCGATGGGGCGATCCTCGATGGCGGTGACCGTGCCGGAGGTGGAGGCGTGTACCGGCACCCCGAGGTATTCGCTGCAGCGCGCCACCAGCTCGCCGGCGCGCACATGCTGGCCCACCTCGACCACCGGCTCGGCCGGGTCGCCGATGTGCTGGCGCAGGGGCAGCACCACCTCGGGCGGCAGCGGGGCCTCGCGCACCTCGCGTTCGGCGGATTCCTTGTGCCCGGGCAGGTCGAGCCCGCCGGGGAAACGCCACAGGCGGGGGGAGTCAGTGGCCACGGTGTGCCTCCTTCAGAACCTCTTCCGGCGGCTTCGGGTAGGGCCAGCGCCACGTCCCCGGGGTCTCGGGGATCGGCACCATGTCGATGCAGTCCACCGGGCACGGCTCGATGCAGAGCTCGCAGCCGGTGCACTCCTCCTCGATGACCGTGTGCATCTGCTTGGCGGCGCCGAGGATGGCGTCCACCGGGCAGGCCTGGATGCAGAGGGTGCAGCCGATGCAGACGTTCTCGTCGATGATGGCGACGGTCTTCTCCTCTTCCTCGACACCGTGCTCCTCGCTCAGGGGCTTCGGTTCGACGCCGAGCAGATCGGCCAGCTTCTGGATGGTCGCCTCGCCCCCGGGCGGGCACTGGTTGATGTCGGCCTCGCCGGCGGCGATGGCCTCGGCGTAGGGGCGGCAGCCGGGGTAGCCGCACTGGCCGCACTGGGTCTGGGGCAGGATGGCGTCGATGCGGTCGGCCACCGGATCGCCCTCGACCCGGAAGCGCACCGAGGCGAAGCCGAGCAGCAGGCCGAAGGCGAGCGCGAGGCCGGCGATGGCCAGGACCGCTTCCACCATGATCAGAGGGTCACCAGCCCGGAGAAGCCCATGAAGGCCAGCGACATGATCCCGGCCGTGACCAGCCCGATGGCGGCACCGCGAAACGGCACCGGGACGTCGCCGGCGGCCACCCGTTCACGCATCGCCGCGAACAGCACCAGCACCAGGGAGAAGCCCACCGCCGCGCCGAAGCCGAACACCGCCGACTCCAGGAAGCCGTATTCCGACTGGACGTTGAGCAGGGCGACGCCGAGCACGGCGCAGTTGGTGGTGATCAGCGGCAGGTAGATCCCCAGCACCTGATGGAGCAGCGGCGAGGTCTTCTGCACCACCATCTCGGTGAACTGGACCACCGCCGCGATGATCAGGATGAAGGCGATGGTGCGCAGGTATTCGATGCCCAGCGGCACCAGCAGCCAGGTGTTCACCATGTAGCTGCTGACGGAGGCGAGGGTGAGGACGAAGGTGGTGGCCAGCCCCATGCCCATGGCGGTCTCCAGCTTCGTGGAGACGCCCATGAAGGGGCACAGTCCCAGGAACTTCACCAGGACGAAGTTGTTCACCAGGATGGTGCTGACCAGAATGAGCAGGTACTCGCTCATGTCACACCCTCATTAGCCGATGCTGAAACATGGAGTATGAAGGCCGGGCAAGGGGGCCTCAACCCCGGCCGGTCCGGGCTATTTGACCCGCATCCCCGGCGCGGCGCCGTCGTCCGGCGACAGGATGAAGAGGTCGTCGCCCCCGGGGCCGGCGGCCAGCACCATGCCCTCGGAGACGCCGAAGCGCATCTTGCGCGGCGCCAGGTTGGCGACCATCACCGTCAGCCGGCCCTCGAGGTCCGCCGGGGCGTAGGCCGACTTGATGCCGGCGAAGACCTGGCGGGTCTCGCCGCCGAGGTCGAGGGTCAGGCGCAGCAGCTTGTCGGCGCCCTCGACGGGCTCGGCGGCGGTGATCCGCGCCACCCGCAGGTCCACCCTGGTGAAGTCGTCGAAGGCGATCTCCGGGCTGATGGGGTCGTCGGCCAGCGGTCCGGTGGTCGGGGCGGCGGTCTCTTCGTTCATGGCGGCCAGTTCCTCGCGGGACGCCTCGAGCAGGGCGTCCACCTGTTTCGGGTCGATACGGGTGAGCAGCGGCTTGAAGGTGTTGACGGCGCCGTCGTTGATGGCACCGAGGTCGCTCCAGGTCAGCTCGCGACCCAGGAAGGCCTCGGCGCGGTGGGCGAGCCCCGGCACCACCGGCTTGAGGTAGGTCATGATCACCCGGAAGAGGTCGATGCCCATGGCGCAGATGGCCTGCAGCTCCGGCTCCCGTCCCGGCTCCTTGGCGATGACCCACGGCTGCAGTTCGTCGATGAGGCGGTTGGCCTCGTCAGCCAGCTCCATGACCTCGCGGATCAGGCGGCTGAACTCGCGGTTCTCGTAATGGGCGGCGATGCGTTCGGCGGCGGCGGCATATTCGCCGTGTACCGTGCGCCAGCGTTCGACCAGCGCATCCCGGGTGGCCAGCGAGGCGTCGCTGGCTCCGTCGAAGCGGTCCGCATTCCAGAGGAGTTCGTCATCGAAGCGCTTGTTGATGAACTTGGCGCAGCGGCTGGCGATGTTGACCACCTTGCCCACCAGATCGGCGTTGACCCGGGCGATGAAGTCGTCGGTGTTGAGATCCAGGTCCTCGATGCCGGGGCCGAGCTTGGCCGCCAGGTAGTAGCGCAGGTAGTCGGGATCCAGATGGTCGAGGTAGGTTCGCGCGTTCATGAAGGTGCCGCGCGACTTCGACATCTTGGCGCCGTTGACGGTCAAAAAGCCGTGGCAGAACACCGCGCTCGGCTTGCGGTAATTGGCGCCGTCGAGCATCGCCGGCCAGAACAGGGTGTGGAAGTAGGCGATGTCCTTGCCGATGAA
>CAZGJO010000253.1:0-2814 GCA_964525685.1 uncultured Ectothiorhodospiraceae bacterium
GGACCGCGGCTCCGTTGGGGCTGGCCCGGGTTTTGCAGCGGGGCTCGCGTCGGTTGGTGCCGGTGCGGGCCCCGTTTCGGGTCGGGGTTCGGAAAAACCCGTCCGACGCGGGTTCAGGGGATGGATCGAGGAATTCAGAGTCATTCGGCGTGTTGTCGGTTGTCGGCTATTAGCCACGGTCTTGTCGGTTTCTGTATAATCCCCACCAAAGCGAAAGTGGCGGAACTGGTAGACGCGCTGGATTTAGGATCCAGTGGGCTTGTCCCGTGCGAGTTCGAGTCTCGCCTTTCGCACCATGTACATCCAACCCCACGCGCGGTGTGTTGTTCCGGCAGTCGTCACCGCGTTGAATGGCAACCGGCAGTGAGGAGTCGTAATGGAAGTTTCCGTTGAATCCGGTGAGGGTCTCGAGCGTCGTCTGAACGTCGCCGTCCCCGAAGAGCGTATCGAGAGCGAAGTCGAGAAGCGGCTGAAGACCCTGACCCGTACGGCACGGATCGACGGCTTCCGGCCCGGCAAGGTGCCGCTGTCGGTGGTGCGCAAGCAGTTCGGCCCGCGGGTGCGCGAGGACGTGATGGGCGAGGTCATCCAGCAGACCTTCTACGAGGCGCTCTCCCAGGAGGGGCTGCAGCCGGTGGGCCAGCCGAGCATCGAGCCGGGCGACATGAACAGCGGCGAGGGCTTCCGCTACACGGCGGTGTTCGAGGTCAATCCCGAGGTCGAGCTGGCGGACTTCAGCCAGGTCAAGGTGGAGAAGCCGGAGGTGACCATCGGCGACGCCGACATCGACCGGACCATCGACATCATCCGGGGGCAGCGCAAGGAATGGGTGGCCAAGGACGGGCCGGCCGCCGAGGGCGACCGGGTCACCCTGGACTTCAAGGGCTACCTCGACGGCGAGGCCTTCGAAGGGGGCGAGGCCAGCGATTTCCAGCTGGAACTCGGCAGCGGCCAGATGATCCCCGGCTTCGAGGACGGCCTGATGGGCGCGAAGGTCGGCGATCAGCCGGAGCTGACGGTGACTTTCCCGGAGGATTATTCCGCCGAACAGCTGGCCGGCAGGGAGGCGAAGTTCGAGACCACCATCAAGGCGGTGGAGACCCCGCAGCTTCCGGAGGTGGATGACGCCTTCGCCGAGAGCCTGGGCATCGAGGGGGGCGTTGCGGCGCTCCGCGAGGAGGTCCGGGGCAACATGGAGCGCGAGCTGCAGCAGCGGCTGCGCGAGCGGGTCAAGGAGCAGGTGATGGAGCAGATCCAGTCACTGCACGACATCGAGGTACCGTCCGCGCTCATCGAGCAGGAGTCGGAGACCCTGGCCGGCCAGATGCGCCAGCAGATGCAGCAGCAGGGGGTCGGCGGTAACGACCTCCAGCTGGACAACAGCATGTTCGCCGAGCAGGCCAAGCGGCGCGTGGTGCTGGGCATGGTCCTCAGCAAGCTGGTCGAGGAGAAGGGCTTCAAGGTCGAGGAAGACGAGCTCAAGGCCGCCGTGGACGAGGCCGCCGCCCCCTACGAGGACCCGCAGCAGGTGGTCGACTACTATTACAGCGACCGGGATCGGCTGGCGCAGATGGAGTCCCTGGTCATGGAGAACAAGCTGGTCGACTGGATCACCGAACAGGGCCAGGTGGAGAGCAAGCCCATGAGCTTCGACGAGTTCATGAACCGCAACAACGATCAGGGAGCCGAGGCATGAGCCACAGCGACCACGCCGCCGACCTGCCGCCGGAGATCAGCAATTCCGGCCTGGTCCCCATGGTGGTGGAGCAGAGCGCCCGGGGCGAGCGCGCCTACGACATCTTCTCCCGCCTGCTCAAGGAACGCGTCATCTTCCTGGTGGGTCCGGTGGAAGACCACATGGCCAACCTCATCGTCGCCCAGATGCTCTTCCTGGAGTCGGAGAACCCCGACAAGGACATCCATCTCTACATCAACAGCCCCGGGGGATCGGTCTCCGCCGGGCTGGCCATCTACGACACCATGCAGTTCATCAAGCCGGATGTGGCGACCATGTGCATCGGCCAGGCGGCCAGCATGGGCGCCCTGCTGCTGACCGCCGGTGCCGCCGGCAAGCGCTACTCGCTGCCCCATTCGCGGATGATGATCCACCAGCCGCTGGGCGGCTTCCAGGGGCAGGCGTCGGACATCGAGATCCACGCCAACGAGATCCTCAAGGTCCGCGAACGGCTCAACAACATCATGGTGGCCCATACCGGCCAACCGTCGGAGAAGATCGCCCAGGACACCGATCGCGACTTCTTCATGAGCGGGGACGAGTCGGTGGCGTACGGCCTCATCGACAAGGTGCTCAAGGATCGCAGTGGCCACGAGGACATCTGAGCGGCGCGCCGAGGGCGGTCACGGGATGCATTCCACGGCCCAAGCGGTCTAAACTGTCATTCGGGTGCAGACAAGGTAGGATTTCATGAGCGACGACAAGACCGCCGGTAACGACAAGCTGCTCTACTGCTCGTTCTGCGGCAAGAGCCAGCACGAGGTCCGCAAGCTGATTGCCGGTCCATCGGTCTTCATCTGCGACGAGTGCGTGGATCTCTGCAACGACATCATCCGCGAGGAGATCCAGGAGCAGGAGGCCGGCGGCGGCCGCGAGAAGCTGCCGACCCCGCAGGAGATCCGCGACGTTCTCAACGAGCACGTCATCGGTCAGGACGGCGCCAAGAAGGCGCTCTCGGTGGCGGTCTACAACCACTACAAGCGCATCGACAGCGCCCTGAAGAAGGACGATGTCGCGCTGGCCAAGAGCACCATCCTGCTCATCGGCCCCACGGGTTCCGGCGCGACGCGGCTGGCGGA
>CAZGJO010000254.1:0-2793 GCA_964525685.1 uncultured Ectothiorhodospiraceae bacterium
GCCGGGCACCGAGCGCGGCGCCGGCGAGTTCGAGCCGATCTCCTGGGACGAGGCGCTGGACACCCTGTCGACGCGCCTCAAGCACATCCGCGAGACCGACCCGACCAAGCTGGCGTTCTTCACCGGCCGTGACCAGATGCAGGCGCTCACCGGCCTCTGGGCGACCCAGTTCGGCACCTACAACTGGGCCGCCCACGGCGGTTTCTGCTCGGTGAACATGGCCGCCGCCGGTCTCTACATGCTCGGCCACGCCTTCTGGGAGTTCGGCGATCCGGACTGGGACCGCACCAAGTACTTCATCATGTGGGGGGTCGCCGAGGACCACGCCTCCAACCCCATCAAGATCGGTCTGGAGAAGCTCAAGCGCAACGGCGGCAAGTTCGTCTCCGTGAATCCGGTGCGCACCGGCTACCAGGCCATCGCCGACGAGTGGATCGGCATCCGGCCGGGGACCGACGGCATCCTGGCGCTCTCCATGGTCCACGTGCTCATTGACCGCGGCCTCATCGATCAGGAGTTCCTGATCCGCTACACCAACGCCCCGTTCCTGGTGGTCAATACCCCGGGAGAGAAGGGTGACGGCCTCATCCTGCGCGACGACGACGGCAACCCGCTGGTCTGGGACCTGGAGAAGGAGGCCTTCGTCAACGGCATGGACGCCGGCGTCACCCCGGCGTTGATGGGCGAGTACACCGCCCCCGACGGTCGCCCGGTGCGCACCGTGATGCGCCTCATGGCGGAGAAGTACCTGGCCGACGAGTACGCCCCGGAGAATGCCGCGAAGGTCTGCGGCGTCGATGCCGAGACCATCGAGCGGCTGGCGCTGGAGATCGCCCACGTCGCCTTCAAGGAGACCATCACCGTCGACGTCGAGTGGACCGACTGGGCCGGGCGCAAGCACGACCAGTTCATCGGCCGCCCGGTGTCGATGCACGCCATGCGCGGCATCTCGGCCCACTCCAACGGCTTCCAGGCGGCCCGCGCCCTGCACCTGCTGCAGGCCCTGCTGGGTACCATCGACTGCCCCGGCGGTTTCCGTGCCAAGCCGCCCTATCCGAAGCACATCCCGCCGGGCATCCGGCCGGCGCAGACGGCGGCGCCGAACACCCCGCTGAAGTCGCCGCCGCTGGGCTTCCCCAAGTCGCCGGAGGACCTGGTCATCGACGAGGCCGGCAACCCCAAGCGCATCGACCACGCCTATTCGTGGGAGGCGCCCATCTCGGCCCACGGCCTGATGCACATGGTGGTGACCAACGCCGTCAACGAGGACCCGTATCCCATCGATACGCTGATCTTCTTCATGGCCAACATGTCCTGGAACTCGACCATGAACACCAAGGACGTGATGGACATGCTGCGCGCCAAGCGCGATGACGGCGAGTACAAGATCCCGTTCCTGGTGGTGGCCGACGCCTTCCAGTCGGAGATGGTCAACTTCGCCGACCTGGTGCTGCCGGATACCACCTATCTGGAGCGTTACGACACCATCTCGATGCTGGACCGGCCGATCTCCGAGCCGGACACCGCCGCCGACTCCATCCGCCACCCGGTGATCGAGCCGGACCGCGACGTGCGGCCGTGGCAGGAGGTGCTGGTGGAGCTGGCCGGGCGGCTGGAATTCCCCGCCTTCACCAACGAGGACGGCAGCCGCAAGTTCGAGGACTACAAGGACTTCATCGTCAACTTCGAGAAGAGCCCGGGGGTCGGCTTCCTGGCCGGCTGGCGCGGCAAGAACGGTGACCAGGACCTGGTCGGCGAGCCGAATCCGGAGCAGTGGGAGCGCTACAAGGAGAACGGTGCGTTCTACGAGTACCATCTGCCGCTGAACCAGCAGTTCTACAAGTTCGCCAACAAGGACTACCTGGAGCTGGCCCACAAGGCGGGCTGGAACGGCTCCGCCGAGCCCATCGTCATGGAGCTCTATTCGGAGACGCTGCAGAAGTTCCGGCTCGCCGGCCAGGGCCTGTACGACGGCCCGCAGCCCAGCGACCCGGCGCTCAAGCAGCGCCTGACCGACTACTTCGATCCGCTGCCGGTGCACTACGTGCCGCTGGAGGAGCAGCGCACCGACGATCAGACCTACCCGCTGCACGCCATCAACCAGCGGCCGATGATGATGTACCACTCCTGGGACAGCCAGAATGCCTGGCTGCGCCAGATCATGGCCCAGAACTTCCTCTACGTGAATCGCGGCGTCGGTGAGAGGCTGGGCCTCGAGGACGAGGGCTGGGCCTGGGTGGAGTCCCACCACGGCCGGATCCGGGTGCAGGTGAAGCTGATGGAGGGCACCCACGAGTCCACCGTCTGGACCTGGAACGCCATCGGCAAGCAGCGCGGCGCCTGGGGGCTCTCCGAGGACGCCAACGAGTCCAACGAGGGCTTCCTGATGAATCACCTGATCTCCGAGCTGCTGCCGGCCAAGGGTGATGAGAAGCGGCTCACCAACTCCGATCCGGTCACCGGCCAGGCGGCCTGGTACGACCTGCGGGTGAACATCAAGCCGGCCGCCCCGGGCGAGACCGGTATCTGGCCGCAGTTCGACGTGGTGAAGAAGGTCCCGGGGCAGAAGCCGTCGCCGGAGACCGTGCGCCACCACACCCACGAGGCGGTGAACCTGCGCCGGCCCATGGCCGACGTCATCAACCGTGGCCGCAAGTAAGCCAACCGGACAGGTGGAGAGACAACGATGAAACTCGGACTGGTTATCGATCTGGACACCTGCGTGGGCTGCCACGCCTGCGCGGTGGCCTGCAAACAGTGGAACACCTCCGGCACCACCGGCCCGTTGAGCGA
>CAZGJO010000255.1:0-2789 GCA_964525685.1 uncultured Ectothiorhodospiraceae bacterium
CCGCCGGGCTGGACGCCTACCGGCGGCTGGGTCACCCCCTGTGTCCCGATCCCGTCCCCGAGCAGCCCGGTCCGCTGGCCGGGTTCCTGGCCGGCATGCACACCCCCCACCCCTGGATCGCAACGGTACCGTGTGACTCCCCGACACCACCGCCGGACCTGGTGGCTCGCCTGTTCACGGCCTGCAGCGACGCCGGCACCACCCTGGCCGTGGCACGCGACCCCGAGCGGCTCCACCCCGTCTTTGCCCTGCTCCATCGCCATTGGCGCCCCACCCTGCTCGAGGCCCTGGCGTCAGGAGAGCGTCGTGCCGGCGTCTGGCTGCGCGCCATGGGGGCGCTGGAGGTGGAATTCACCGACGGGACGGCCTTCGCGAATATCAACACGCCGGAAGATTTGGCACACTGGACCGGTTCCGATGGCGGTTCCCTTGCGGGGGCCGGGACTTGAGTCGACCAGATATCTCGGGGATACTTCTCCCCCTTTGCCGGCCGGGCAGAGCGCTCCAGGGAACCGACAGAACCACATGAATCCGGCGGACACCAAGATCCTCGTTGTCGACGACATTCGCACCATGCGCAATGTCATCAAGGGGATACTGCGTAATCTCGGCTTTACGCAGCTGCTCGACGCCGAGGACGGCAACCAGGCCCTCGGGCTGCTGCGCTCCGAGGACCTCGATCTGGTGATCTGCGACTGGAACATGCCGAAGATGAACGGCCTGGAGGTTCTGGAAACCATGCGCAGCGACAGCAGCCTGCAGGGCATCCCCTTCATCATGGTGACCGCCGAGAACAGCAAGGAGCGGATCACCAAGGCCATCGAGGCGGGGACCGACGAATACGTCGTCAAGCCCTTCAACGAAGACACCATGCGGACCAAGATCTCCAACGCGCTGAAGAAGCGCTGATCAGCCGCCCTCCACCCCGACCGCGATATGCGCCGGCGGCCCCAGCAGGCGGCGCAGCTGCCGTACGTTCCGGGGCTGCACCCTGGACCACGAGGCCACGCTTTCCCGACGCAGGTACCAGATCCTCGCCCCGAGCCAGCGAGCCGTACGGGGTGCCAGATGGTTGTCCCAGAAGATGCGGGGCGCCTCCCAGGAGGTTGTCGCGCGGCGCTTGAAGAAGCCCCAGCGCGCCCGGGCTGCGCCCTGGCTCAGCAACGCGACCAGGTCCTCCGGCGGCAGGCTTCCGGCGGGGACGAAGACCAGGACGTGGCCCCAGGCATGGCACGCCAGTTCCGTCGGGCCCGCGCCCGGCACCACATGGTCCACCAGCGGCGTGATGGCGGGATCGCCCTCGGCGTCGGCCACCAGCACCTCGTCTCCCCGGGCGCGGCGGAAAGGGTTGAGGCACAGCAGCGTCGGCAGCGGATTGCGCGTGCCGTGGACCAGGAAACTGAAGGTCGGAGGGCCGTCCAGAGCCGGGGGTGGCGGATCACGGCGCGGGCGCGGGACCATCGCCCGGCGTGGTCGCACCGAGGTGTCCAGCCCCCGGTCCGCCCCGGCGTTCGACCGCGTAAAGCGCCCCACCGCGTCTCAATCGTCGTTGGTCGTGAAGAAATCCACCATCTGTTCGAGCATCTCGGCACGGGTGGGTTCCGCGGTATAGTCCCCGCCCGTCAGCTCGACGAACCGGACGTGGGCCCAGTCCCCGGCGGCCATGGCCTCCCGCAGGTTCGGGGAGGACGCATCCGCCTCCCCGTGGAGGACCAGGGTCGGCAGGCCGACGTCGTCGAGCAGTTCCGGGGTGTGGAAGCGCCGCTCGTCGTAGTAGTACTCCAGGAAGTCGGCCACGGCCACGTCCGCGTCTTCGCAATGGAGGAAGCCGACGCCCTCGAGGCGGGCACTGCCGCCCTGTTCCTCGGCGATCTCCTGGGCCCGCCGGTAGACATCGTGCAGGGACTCCCCGAAACGCTCACGGTAGTCCGCCGCCACCGCCTCACGGTCCCAGGTCATCGGAGACAGCAGGGCCAGGCGTTCGAAGGCGGGATGCTCGCTGTCGGCCAGGAACCAGGCCACCTGATTGGCGCCGCGGCCATGGCCGAGGAAGTTCACCGGGGTGATGTCGCGGCGATACAGCCAGTCGAACCACGCCCCGATCTCCTCGATGCCCTGGGTGTGGCTCGACTCCGACAGGTCGTCGCAGTCCAGGGGACCCCGGCGATCGTTCCGCCCCCGGCTCAGGGTGATGGCCAGGCTGTTGATCCCCGCCTCGGCCAGACCCTGCTGGAGAGTGGTCATGACGGGCGATTCGGCATGATCGGCGGTGTCGTGGACGAGCAGGACGATCTCTCGACTGGTGCTGTCCGGTGCCCACTGGAGCTGACCGTTGAGCGTCTTGCCCAGGTAGTCGACCTGGACCGCCTCGGCGGCGGCACCGGGCGAAACCAGCAATGCCGCAAGGACAAGGAGTCCCCGGAACCAGCCCCCGGTGCCGTGCCGGCCCGTCGCACCGGATGTGATTCGGTCATCCGCAATCTGATTCATCTGCCCCGCCTTCTCCGGTTGTCTTTATTCGGCGTCTTTGCCCCGCATGGTAAACCAGATGCGGTGAGGAGCAAGACGCAACGCGCCCCGCGCGCCTCAACGGCCTTGCACCGGGGCACCCTTCGGGGATACATTCAAGCAAATCATGAAACCCGAATGTGGCCATGCCCGCACCCCAGCAGCGTGAACTCTCCGACCAGTTTGCCCGCATCGGCAAGGCCCTGGGCAACGGCCGCCGCCTGGAGCTTGTAGAGCTCCTGGCCCAGGGCGAGCGCAGCGTCGAGGCCCTGGCCGATACC
>CAZGJO010000256.1:0-1314 GCA_964525685.1 uncultured Ectothiorhodospiraceae bacterium
TCGGGCGGTTAGCTCAGCGGGAGAGCACTGCCTTCACACGGCAGGGGTCGCTGGTTCGATCCCAGCACCGCCCACCAGTATTATCAACGACTTGCGGCCCCGTCAGCGGGCCGTTTTTCGTCCAGACGCTCCTCCAGCAGCTCCTGGTAGTTCCGTATCCGCCGCAGATACTGCACCGGCTCGAAGCCGCGCGCATAACCGAACGGCATGAAACGGTAGTATTCCGGCCTGGCCAGCTTCGGCAGCATCTCGCTCAGGGCCGCCCAGCTGTTCGGATCGCGGCCGTAGTGGCGCGCCAGACGACGCGCGTCGTAGATGTGGCTCATACCGACGTTGTAGGCCGCCAGGGCAAACCAGGTGCGATCCGGTTCCTCCACCTCCGCCGGCACGCGCTCGCGCAGTTGGGCCAGATACCGGGCGCCCCCGAAGATGCTCTGCGCCGGATCCAGCCGGTCATCGACATCGAGTTCGGCGGCGGTGGTCCGGGTCAGCATCATGATCCCGCGGACCCCGGTGGGACTGCGGGCCCGCGGGTCCCAGTGGGACTCCTGATAACCCTGGGCCGCCAGAAGCATCCAGTCGATGCCGTACCGCTCGCCGGCCTCCTCGAACAGGGCCCGATAGCGCGGCAGACGCTCGTCGACACGGCGCAGGAAGCGCGCGGTATCGACATAATCGAAGATCTCCACGTGGGCGTAGTACCGGGCCATCAGCCTGTCCAGCACCCCGTCCGCCCTTGCCAGCGGAAACCACGCTTCCATTTCAGCGGCCAGTTCGTCGGATCCCGGAGGCATCATCCAGGCCAGCTGCTGGGGTTCGTTCAGCGGCATGACCACCTCCAGTTCGGGGTGGTAGCGCCGGTTGACCTTCACGATATTGGAATCGGCCACCGTGCAGTCCACCTTGCCCTCGTGGACGTGGCGCAGGGCCATCTCCGTGGTCAGATCGGGGTCGACGCGCCACGTCAGATCCGGCAGCAGGGCCGAGTGCAGGTGTTTCAGCCGCCGGGCATAACTGCTCTCCCCGACGACCAGCAGGGAGACCTCGGCGAGTTCGTGAATCCCCGCCGGTTGCGGGCCGCTACGCCGACACACGAGTTGTTGTCGGACCTCCTTGTAGGCGGGCCCGAACCGGAACGCCTCCTCCCGGGACGGGATCCGGGTCAAACCGGCGGCGGCCATGTGCGCCTCACCATCACGCAGGGCCTGCTTGACCTCGCCGATGGTATGGCGCAGTTCGAAACGGATGTCGACGTCCAGGTCCTCGGCGAACGCGCGGACCAGATCGTATTCGAAACCGGCGGGCCGATCGTGG
>CAZGJO010000256.1:1324-2787 GCA_964525685.1 uncultured Ectothiorhodospiraceae bacterium
GATCCACGTAATAGATGGTGGGGGCGTTGCGGGTCACCACCACCAGCTCTCCGGATTCCTGCACCGGCGCCAGCCCCTCTTCCCGCCCCGGGAAGCCATCACAACCGGCGATGGCCAGGGCCAGCACAGCCGCGGCTACCGGAACACGAAACAGTGCACCACCCCTCGCCAAGGTCATCCTCCCGGCCCGACGCGCAACCGCTCGAGCAGGCGCTCGTCCCGCTGGTAGATGTCGTCGCGATACTGGATCGCGCCCTCTTCATCCACCCAGGCCGTGCGGTAGAGGATATGGATGGGCGGGGGGTGCTCCAGGCGGAGCTCGATTTCCTCCTCCCCCTCACCGATCAACGCCTCCACGTGTACCTCCTCTTCGTGCGGCTCCAGCAACCACTCCGCCAGCTGCAGGGGATCACGAAGACGGACGCAGCCGGCGCTGTAGGCGCGGTAATCCGTGGCGAACAGGTGCCGGTCCGGTGTGTCGTGGAGGTTCACGAAGTACCGGTTGGGAAACTGGAACTTCACCCGCCCCATGGGGTTGGTGGCGTGCGGGCCCTGGCTGAGGCGGTAGTTGAAGCGTGCCGGTTCCACCTCCCAGTCGACATCGGCGGGGTCGACCTCCTCCTCGTACCCTTCCTCGTCCGGGGGTCTGTAGACCGTGAAGTTGCGCTCGACCACCTGCGCCGGATCCTCGCGGAACCGGGGCAACAGGTCACGCACGGCGATGGTGTGGGGGACCTCCCAGCGCGGGTTGAAGACCATGGACATCAGCCGGTGCGAGAGATTCGGCGTCTGCCGATGGGGCCGCCCGACCACCACGGGCTGTGTGGCGACCACCTCGCCGGCCTCGTACTGGCGCAGGGTGAAGTCGGTGATCTCGATCCGCATCGCCCGCTCCGCTTCGGTGCGGGGCAACCAGCGGTGCCGCTCCAGGTTCACCCGCAGACGGTCTATCTGCTTCTGCAGGGAATGGTTGACCTCCTCCCCCGCCGCTTTCTTCTCGTCGCGGATGGTGCGGTAGTCCTGCAGGGCCCCGCGCAAGCGGTAGTAGGCCTCTTCACGGGGCGCCTGTTCGGCCAGGGCCTGCCACGGATCGCCCTCGGGCAGGGTGCTGCCCAGCAGCTCCACCGGGTCGGGCCCGGGCTCGGGGTGGTTCCAGCGCGGATGGGGCGTGTCGGCATACGCCAGCCGACCGTGGCGAAGGTCGCCGGCCAGCCGCAGGAAGGCATCGGTATAGAGCCGGTCGAACCGGGCCAGTGCCAGCGGATCCCGCAGCAGTTTATCGCGAGACAGGGATTCCAGCTGCCGCCAGGAGGCGGCGAGGGCCCCCACATGGTAATGGCTCGGATCGAGACCGTGGCTGTCCACCGCCTTTACGGCATGCAGCAGACGTTCTGCGGCCGGGAGCGGCCCGGCCTCGTCCAGCCACACCGGCCAGCCATCCCGTTCGGCATAGAAGGCCTCGG
>CAZGJO010000257.1:0-2776 GCA_964525685.1 uncultured Ectothiorhodospiraceae bacterium
GCCATCATCTTCGTCACCGCCCGCGATTCCGCCAGCGACGAGGAATACGGCCTCAATCTCGGGGCGGTCGACTACATCGCCAAACCATTCAACCCATCCATCGTCCGCGCCCGGGTCCATACGCACATGAACCTGAAGCGCAAGACCGACCTGCTGGAGCAGTACGCCCTGCTCGACGGCCTCACCGGCATCCCCAACCGCCGCCACTTCGACGAGCTGTTCGAGAAGGAGATGCGCCGCTGCCTGCGCGACGGCCTGCCGCTCTCGGTGATCATGATGGACATCGATCATTTCAAACCGTACAACGACAATTACGGCCACGGCGCCGGGGACCAGTGCCTGCAGAAGGTGGCCAGGGCGCTGGACGGGGCGGTCTCGCGACCGGGCGACCGGGTCTGCCGCTACGGCGGTGAGGAATTCGTCGCCCTGCTCCCCGGGCCCGACGCCGACGGGGCCCGCGAGGTCGCCGAACACCTGCGCGCGGCGGTGGAAGGCCTGGCCATCACCCACGAATACTCCAGTGCGGCGCCGGTGGTCACCCTGAGCCTCGGCACCGCCACCCTTGACCCGCGCCGGGATTCGGAAACCGACCGGAACCCCCTGCTCAAGCGTGCCGACGAGGCCCTCTACGCCGCCAAGGAGGACGGGCGCAACCGGGTCGGCTGAGGCTCAGTCCTTCCCCCAGAGCAGCGCCGGGAGCGCTTCCTCGAACAGGCCGGCGGCGCGGGCCAGCACGCGCTGGCGGGCGGTCGCCGCGTCGGTGGCCGAGGCGCGCAGGGCATGGCGGGTCTCGGAGCGCGTGTCGCCGTCGGGCTCGACGATCCGCAGGACCACCTCCCCCTCGTACCAGTACCATCCGTCACGCAGGCCGCGATCGGCCATTTTCAGCGTGGCGCTCACCCGATAGTCGGCCACGCCGTCGGCGACCACCTCGAGGCCGAGATTGGCCAGGGCACCGGCAAGGGCACGCTGCGCTGTGCCGGTGTCGCCGCCCGCCACCTCGGCGGCCACGCGCAGGCCGGCGAGGGTGGCGCGACGCTCCTCGGCCAGTTCGCTCGGCCGGTGGCGCGCAGGGAGGCCGCGCCCGGCGGGGTCGAGGACCTGGAGGCGCGGCTGCAGCTCGCGCCGGGTCCGTTGCGCCTCCAGGGCGCGGGTCAGGGCGGCGACCACGGCGAGGCCGTCGTCGGTGGTCGCCGCCTCGCGCAGATAAGTCTCGGTGGCGCGGTCCAGCTCGGTGATGGTCTCGCGCAGGCCGGTGGCCGCCTGCTCCCGGTCGAGCACCGCCAGGGCGTGGTAGGCGCCATCATCGGGGTCGCGCCAGACCTCGGCGATGCGCGCGCCGGTGAGCAGCTCGTCGGTGCGGGTGCGCACGCGATGGCCGACGGCCCGACTCAGTTCACCACCCACCTCGCGCGCCTCGTCGCGGGTCTCGGCGACCACCGCCACCTGGAAGCGGCTGGCCAGTTCGGCGCGCGCCAGGTTGCGCGCCTCGGCCAGGCGCGCGGCGCGACCGCTGCCGGTGAGCCAGGCGCTCTCGGGATAGTCCGCCGCCGGCTCGCCATGCACCCAGCCGGGGGCCGGCGCGTGCTCGGGTCCCCCGGCGCAGCCCGCCAACAGCCCGACCAGCACCATCCAGGCCCCGGGAAATCGTGGTCTAACCGTCATCGGACGCATGGGAGTCCCCCGTCTCGTTGGCCTGTTCGCGCCCGGCGTGCCAGACGCTGTTCGGGCCGATCCAGTGGTCGATGATGAAGTGGTGCTGCCCCGACCGCAGGGTCACCGCCGGCCAGTGGACCTCGCTGCCGGCACCACCCCCGACGTAGCGGGCAGAGAGGTCGTGGTCCCCCGGCGGCAGCGACAGCCGGACCACCCGAAAGCGCCCCGGCAGGGTGACCCAGCTGCGGGTATCGGCCCGCTCGGTGGCCACGGTGAAGATGTTCACCAGCAGCCCGGCCAGGGGGTCGGCGTCCCGCACCTCGCTGACGGCGGCATTGCTGACCACAGCGCGAGTCAAGGAGCGGGCCAGCATCCCCGGCTTGCGCTCCTCCAGCACCGCCCGCGCCACCGGCTCCACCTCCTGGGCCACCTCGGCGCTGGCGCGCTGGCCGTTGGCCAGCAGCTCGACGGTGCCGAGGCGCCACGGCCGCGAACGGTAGGTCGGCAGTGCGATGCGATGCAGGCGGCCGTCGGCGCCCTGGACCATGATCGCCTCCTCGCGCAGGATCGGCGCCAGCCCCTCGTTGACGATCAGGATCACGTGGGCCCGACGGCGAAAGGCGGCCTGCTCGACCCAATCGGTGTCGGGGTAGCGCTCGGCCAATTCGCGGTGCTCGTCCGCCAACCCGAGGTGATCGGTCAGCCGCAGCAGGTCGGCGCGCAGCTGCCGAGGCGCGGAGACACCGAAGGCGGCCTGCTGGCGGCGGTAGGCGCGCCAGGCGCTGCGGTAGGCGATCAAGGCGTTGTCCGCCTCACCCAGCGCCTCGTAGAGGAGGCCGGTGAGGTAGCGGGCAAAGGGGTCGGCATCGTACTTCGAACCGCCGGCGGCGGCGGCGATGGCCTCCAGCCGCAGGTCCACCTGCAGCGCCTCGACCCGGGCGCTGTCCAGCTCGCCGAGGTCGAGATAATTGAATGCCTTGATCAGGTGCAGCATCACCTGCTCATGCGGTGTGCCGATATAGGCGCGGGTGCCCTCGGTGACGGTGAGGGCGCCAAGGGTCTCGGTGATGCTGAAGGCGTCCAGCGCCTCCAGCCGCTCCTTGGCCGCCTCCAGGTCGCG
>CAZGJO010000258.1:0-2773 GCA_964525685.1 uncultured Ectothiorhodospiraceae bacterium
CATACACGGCGACCTTGCGATCGCCGCGCTGCTTGTCCATGCCGTAGGCCAGCGCCGCCGCCGTGGGCTCGTTGATGATGCGCTTGACGTCGAGGCCGGCGATCTTGCCGGCGTCCTTGGTGGCCTGGCGCTGGGAATCGTTGAAGTAGGCCGGCACGGTGATCACCGCCTCGGTGACCTCTTCACCGAGGTAGTCCTCGGCGGACTGCTTCATCTTCTGCAGCACCCGGGCGGAGACCTCCGGCGGCGCCATCTTCTTGCCCTGCGCCTCGACCCAGGCGTCGCCGTTGTCGGCCTTGACGATGTTGTAGGAGACCAGGTCGATGTCCTTCTGCACCTCGTCGTCCTCGAACTTGCGGCCGATGAGGCGCTTCACCGCGTGCAGGGTGTTCTGCGGGTTGGTGACCGCCTGGCGCTTGGCCGGCTGTCCGACCAGCACCTCGTCGTCGTCACCGAAGGCCACCACCGACGGGGTGGTGCGGTCCCCTTCCGCGTTCTCGAGGACGCGCGCCTGGCCGCCCTCCATCACGGCGACACAGGAATTGGTGGTCCCCAGGTCGATACCGATAATCTTGCCCATTGCTCTAACTCCGTCTCGTTTCCGAATTCTGTCGATTCATGGCGCCGCGTGGCGCCAGGCTTGCCTGCTAGATGGGGGCGAACCCCACCGTTTCAACCCCTCACGCGCCCTCGTCGGGGGCCTTGGCCACCATCACCATGGCCGGGCGCAGCAGACGGTCGTTGAGGGTGTACCCCTTCTGCATCACCGTCACCACGGTATTGGGGGCGAACTCTTCGGAGGCCTGGGCCGACATGGCCTGGTGGCGCTCCGGATCGAAGGTCTCGCCGGGCTCCGGCGCCACCGGCACGATGTTGAATTTCTCCAGGGCCGAGGAGAACATCCGCAGGGTCAGCTCCATGCCCTCGCGGACCTTGTCGCTGCTCTCGCCCTCGCCCTCCGGGACGCTGGCCAGCCCCATCTCGAGGCTGTCGATCACCGGCAGCAGCTCGTTGGCGAACTTCTCCAGGGCGAACTTGCGGGCGTTCTCCACATCCTTCTGGCTGCGGCGGCGCAGGTTCTCCAGCTCCGCCTGGCTGCGCAGGTACTCGTTCCAGTGCTCGTCGGCCTTGGCGCGCATGTCCTCCAGAAGCTTGTGGGGATCGTCTTCGGCGGGGGCGTCTTCCCCGGCCTCCTCCACGATCCCCTCGGCGGCCATGTCCCGCTCATCGGGGGACGCCCCCTCGGGGTTCGCCGCTTCCGATTCCTGATGCTTGTCTTGCTCTGCCATGGGTCTGCTCTTCCGGATTCTGTGTGAAGTGGGGTGTTCGTCTGCCCTATGTGGGGATCAGTTCTGACGATTCAAGGCGGCCCCGAGAAGTTTCGCCGTGACATCCACCACCGGGATGACGCGATCGTAGGCCATGCGGGTCGGGCCGATGACGCCGAGCACCCCCAGGGTGCGGCCGTCGGCGGCGTAGGGCGAGGCAACCACGCTCATGTCCTCGAAGACCTCGTAGCCCGACTCTTCGCCGATGAAGATCTGGACGCCGTCGGCCACGGTGGCCTGGTCCAGCAACTGCAGGACGTCGCGCTTGCCGGCGAAGGCCTGGAAGAGCTGGCGCAGCTTCTCGGTGTCGGCCATCTCCTCGTAGTCCATCAGGTTGAGCTGCCCCTCGATGACGTAGTCGCCGTTGTCCTGTTCGGGTTCGGCGGCAAACGCCTTCTCCGCCATCTCCATGGCGTTGACCATCAGCTGGTTGGCGGAATCGCGCGCCTCGCGCATCTCGCGGATGATGGAGGCGCGGATGTCGGCCAGGTCGCGGCCGGCAAAGTGGCGGTTGAGGTAGGTCGCCGCCTCCTCCAGCTCGCTCTCGCTGTAACCGCCCGAGGTGTGGATGATGCGGTTCTGGACCTCGCGCTCGTTGACCACCCAGATCACCAGCAGTCGCCCCTCGCTCAGGGGCACGAACTCGATGTGGCGGAACGAGGCCTGCTCCCGGCGCGGCAGCACCACCACCCCGGCCATGGAGGTGATGGTGGAGAGCAGCGACGAGGCGCTGTTGTAGAGCTCGGGGAGGGTCGCGTCGGGGTCGAGGTAGCTGCTGAGGCTGTGCAGTTCCTGCTCTTCCAGCGGCTGGACCGTCAGCATGCTGTCCACGAAGAGGCGGTAGCCCTGGGCCGTCGGGATGCGCCCGGCGGAGGTGTGCGGCGCGCGGACCAGGCCCAGGCCCTCGAGGTCGGCCATGATGTTGCGTATGGTGGCGGGGCTGACATCGAGCCCCGACTCGCGGGAGAGCGCGCGCGAGCCCACCGGCTGGCCATCGCGGATGTGGCGTTCCACCAGCGCTTTGAGAAGGGCCAGTGCCCGTTCACTCAGCTGTGGTTCATTCGCCCCCATGATCGCCGCCGCCCCCGTCGGATCCCGTCTGCCTGTTGGCACTCTCCCACGGTGAGTGCTAACGCAAGATACAAGCCGCCGCCACGGCGCGTCAAGGAGCCGCCCGCCCCTTGGTCCGGCGGCGACGCCATGCTACTGTTCGGCCAGATCACGGAGAGCCCATGGCCCAGCAGACCTTTCCCACCGTCGGCCTCATCGGCAAGTACAGCGACCCTGGCGCCAACGACACGCTGGCGCGCATCGCCGCCTTTCTCGAGACCCTCGACTGCACGGTCCTGCTGGACCGCAATACCGCCGCCCTGTTCGACGGGGACCACGCCATGGAGGTGGTCAATCGCCGCGAACTCGGCGAGCACGCCGATCTCATCATCGTG
>CAZGJO010000259.1:0-2770 GCA_964525685.1 uncultured Ectothiorhodospiraceae bacterium
AGGTCAGATCCAGCGCGTCCCGCAACCGCACCAACAGGTTCATGACCTCGGCCTGTACGGAGATGTCCAGGGCCGACAGCGGCTCATCGAGGACCAGGACCTCCGGCTCCACGGCCAGCGCCCGCGCCACCCCGATCCGCTGGCGCTGGCCACCGGACATCTCATGGGGATAGCGATCGAGGAAGGTCCGGGTCATACCGACGAGGTCGAGGAGTTCCACCACCCGTGCCTCTACCGCTGCCCGACCCCGGGCCAGCCGGTGGACCCTGAGCACCTCACCCAGCGTGTCGGCGACGGACATCCTCGGGTTCAGCGCGGAGTGCGGGTCCTGGAACACGAGCTGGATCCGACGCCGCAGTCCAGCCAGTTCGCGACCACTCGCGGATGCGACGTCCTCCCCACCGATCAGCACCCGTCCGGAGGTCGGCTGCTCCAACCGCGTCAGCAGGCGAGCGGTGGTGGACTTCCCACACCCCGACTCTCCGACGATACCGAGGGTGCGGCCCCGCTCGACGATGAAGGAGACGCCGTCGACGGCCTGTACCGGCCTGTCCTCGCCGCGTACCGGGTAGTGCTTGACGAGGTCCTCCACCTCGATCATGACCTTGGCACTCATGACCACTCCTCCCGGGGCACATGGCAGGCGGCGAGGTGCGCTGCGGTCCCGGTCAGGTGCGGGCGCTCCTCGCGGCAACGCGCCACGACCTGCGGGCAGCGGGGAGCGAAGGCGCAGCCCGCAGGGGGGTCTGCGGGCTCGGGTGGTGCCCCCGGGATCTGCGCGAGTGGCCCGTCGGCTGCGGTCATCCCCGTCGGGATCGACCTGACCAGGCTGGCGGCGTAAGGGTGCCGTGGCGCAGCGAAGAGGGTGTGGACGTCGGTCTGCTCGACGATCCTTCCGGCGTACATGACCAGGACGCGGTCGGCGATCCGCGCGACCAGTCCCAGATCGTGGGTGATCCAGATCACGGCAAGATCGCGTTCACGCTGCAGGCGGGTGACCACGGCCACGATCTGCTGCTGGATGGTGACATCGAGGGCGGTGGTGGGCTCGTCCGCGACCAGCAGGCGGATGTCGTTGACCAGCGCCATGGCGATGACGACCCGCTGGCGCATCCCACCCGACAGCTGGTGGGGATACATCCGTACCGCTCGATCGGGTCGGGGGATGCCGACCTCACCGAGGGCCTCACGAGCCCGCGCGAGCCCATCCTCTCGGGTCCCGCCGTGCGCGGTGACAGCCTCGGCGATCTGGTCCCCGATCCGCATCATGGGGTTCAGGGAGTGCAGGGGGCTCTGGTAGACCATCGCCAGCTCCCGTCCCCGACGCGTGCGCAGCGCCGCGCCATCGGCATCGAGCAGCTCCACGCCGCCGAATCGGACCGATCCTGCAGTCACGGAGATCGCTGGCGGGAGCAGCCCCATGATGGACAGCATGGCCATCGACTTCCCCGACCCGGACTCCCCGACCACGGCGATGGTCTCCCCGCGACCGACCTCGAAGGACAGGTCCTGCACCAGGGGCACGGAGCGACGGCGCTGAGCCACCTCCGTCGTCAGTCCTGACACCTCGAGCAGCGGTCCGCTCACGTCGCGGCCTCCACACGCAACCGGGTGGGATGCCACCCGGCGGGCACGCCCGGTGCCGGCAGGCGGCCGTCGGCTCCCGGCAGGAGTGCGCCGAGGACACTCGCCCGGCGGGCACCCGTGCACGACGGCAGGGCTCCGGGAACACCGTTGACGCTGAGGAACCCGAGCACCGCGAAGGCATAGGCCTCCTTGGCATCCGACGGCAGACCGAGTGCATCGATGGTGGTCAGTTCCGCACCTGCCAGGTGGCGGGCCAGCCGGTCCATCAGGACCGGGTTGTTGACCCCACCACCGGCGGCGACCACCCGCCGGGCCCCGTGTGATCGGCAGGCGTCGGCAACGGTCCGGGCGGTGAGTTCGACCAGAGTGGCCAACAGATCGTCGATGGTGACCGTCGTCTCGTGCGCCGCCAGAACCGCATCGAGGTACCCGGGGTGGAACAGTTCCTTGCCCGTGGACCGGGGCGGGGCCAGGGCGTAGTAGGGCTCGGCAAGGAGCCGATCGAGGAGCACATCGTCGACCTGGCCCCGGGCTGCACGTGCACCGCCACGGTCGTAGCGCTCGACACCTCCCGTGGAGCGCGAGATGGCGGCGTCGATCAAGGCGTTCGCCGGTCCGACGTCGTAGGCCAGTGGTGGGTGCACCGGACCCACCACGGTGATGTTGCTGATCCCGCCGAGGTTCAGGGCCACCTCGGCGACGTCCGGCCGACCGAGCAGCAGGGCGTCCACGAGGCTCACGAGCGGGGCTCCATGGCCACCCGCAGCGATGTCGCGACTCCGGAGATCCGCCAGCACCGGTGCGCCCGTGCGCTCGGCGATCCAGGCGGGCTGACCGAGTTGCAGGGTGCTCTCGGCCCGACCATCCACGACCAGATGGAACACCGTCTGTCCATGGCTGACGACCAGGTCGACGTGGCCGCCCGCCAGTTCCTCGATAGCGCCGGCAGCGGCTTCGCCGAAGGCCTGACCGAGGAGCGCGTCGAGGCGACAGACCTCTTCCAGCTCGGTGGTCTGCGGGGGAAGCACGTCCACGATGCGTTGCCGCAGCTCCGCGGCGAAGGGCACAGCCGTGGTTCCGAGGGGGCACAGCAGCAGTTCATCCCCCTCCGCCCACACCTCGGCCACGGCGACGTCGATCGCGTCGTGGCTCGTGCCGGAGATCATCGCGGCCAGGCGCATAC
>CAZGJO010000260.1:0-2761 GCA_964525685.1 uncultured Ectothiorhodospiraceae bacterium
CTCGACGCCGTCATCGACCAGAGTGCTGAGCCGCGAGCGTGACCGACGAGCCATCGTCTTCCGTTCCGCAGGGGCTTCCTGACGCGTCGGTCGACATCGCCATCGAGGAAGCCGTCGTTGCGCTCGCTGGCGAGGGCGATGCACGCACACTGCCATATACGTAGGGGTAGCGCTCTCGCTACAGAAGCGGGCACATGCCTGCTCGACTCTTGACCGTCGCCGAAGCCGCCCAACGTCTCGGGGTGGTAGCGCAGCGCGTCCGCGCGCTGGCGCAAGCCGGTGAACTGGCCGCACCCTGTGTTCGGCGGCGGGTGTTGGTGAAGTACGCCCAAGATGGTGTGGCTGATGGGCTGCTGCCCTTCGGGAGCTGGCCTGGATCCCCCACCGTGGTGCGCGCGACGGGGGAAGTGGTCGGTCATGACAGCGGCGGACGAGGTGCCGCCGGCTTCGTCAGGACAGGAACGGTGCGGGGTCGGAGAAGCCACGAGGGCCGCAGACCCACCGCGGCTCACCGTCCATCGCGAGTGCAACCATCTGGCGCAGCGCGTCGTCGACGTCGCTGAGCACGAGCGCATCGACGTCGGCCCAGGAGGCTGCGGCGGCCGCTCGCGCGACGTGAGGAGGGAAGCGGCCGTCGAGTGGCTCCGATGCCGCGGGGACGATGCCGCCGCGGCTCACTGCGACGAGCTTGGCGATCGCTGCGACGTATCGTGCGACGTCTGGCGCTGCCAGGCCCGTGGTCTCCGCCAGCGCGTCACCGACGTGTTTGAGCTGGTCGTGGGCGACCACCAGACCCCACTGACGGTGGTGGATGGCGACCCCCAGCGCGTCCGCGTGCGGGTTGCTGGAGCGAGCCGGCGGCCTCGGATAGTCAGCGAACGTAGAGCTGGAACCGAGCAACGCACAGATCATCGTCGGCTCGTCAAGCACCACGAGCCGGTCATTGCTGAGGTCACTCAACCTGGGTTACCTGCTCGGCCTGCTCCTGCTCGGCCTGCTCCTGCTCGGCCAGCAGCGAGACCGGCAGCGGCCGACGGTGACGCGATGGCGGAACCGCGGGCTGGGCGATCAGGTCGACCAGTGCGCTGATCTGCTCATCGAGTTCGTCGGTTGGACGAGCGAGTGAGCGGCGCATCGCAGTCTCGATGGCTGCGCGGTCGGGCAGGTGCAGCGCCGCGGCGGTGTCACCGTGGTCCTGCAGCACGCGCAGTTCGGTTACCAGCTCCTCGCGGTCGAGCAGATCGAGGGTGTGGCGCCACAACTCGCTGCGGCCGACATCGCGCGCCCGCTGGTGGCGTTCCCACCGTTCGCGGTCGGAGGGCATCGCTGAGATCGTCACCGTTTCCGCTTGTCGTGCCATCATGCGCCTCCCGCTCGGGGGCGAGAGTACGCCCCGTTGTTGCCGGTTGTCAACGGCTTTGCGCGCGGAGGAGTTGCGTACAAGCATGTGGTCGTCGCGGGTCTTCCTGCGCGCACACAACAACACCCGCTACCGAACTCACCGCGGTCCGAGCGTGAGGAGTCTGGCTCATCGACGCCGAGGCGCTGCTGTCCCAGTTGGACCGCAAAGAGCGCTACCGCCTGCGTCAGCGGCTGGACGAGATCGGTTCCTCCCCCTCTACCTCGTCATCATCGTCGTGCGCGATCGTCGGCAAGTGGCGGGCCTTCGCCGAGATCGAGAGCCGACCCGCGATGGCGGGCGGGGACGGTGACCTCGTCATCGACACGCTGGCACTCCTGCTCGACTCGTAGCAACATCCGGTGCTCGTGCCGCAGGCACCAGCCGAGGTCGCCCACCTACGGTAGAGCGGCAGCAGGTGTTGTCGGGTCGCGCATGAGCGTGCCACCTCGATGTCGGGGACCCGATGCCCCACTGGTCGTTGGCGAGCTCCACCGGCTCGGCATGTGCAGGGGTTACCGACCAGCCCTGCCCACAACCTGGCCGACGTGGCCCTGCCGTCGCTGCTGCACCGTGACCCCTACGACCGGAGCTGACCTCATGACGCCCCAGGCACCTGGCGTCGCCTCTCGTCCATCACCTTCCGGATCGGGAACGACCAGGCGGTGGACGTCACGATCGAGGATGACCACGAAGGCCAGCCTGGCCATCCATCCTGGTGAGCACATCGCGGACGGACTCGCGGAGCGCGGCATGACCACAGTGGCACCCTGGAGCTGCGGAGCACGACACCCCTGTTGCACCGCCGTGCCCTCCCCTGTGATCGCGTTGGGGAGAGGTCCCGGCGGAAGGGGCCGCGAGAAGGCTGTCGAAGCGGCGCAGCTGCGGGATGAGCCCCAAGGGTTGCGCCTGCTCGCTGGACCGGTACGGCTGTGTCTGAAATGCGCGCGCGTTGCAGACACGGAGTCGAGCATGGCCAGGCGCACCGGTGCGCAGGCCAGTCAGGTGGCTGGCGCGGTGTTGCGCGCCCGGCGACGGTTCTTCCGGATCGACGACTTCGAGGGATCGCGAGCAGCGGTTGACCGGGAGCTCTGCCGGCTCGTCGCCGCGGGCGAGCTGCGCCGGATCCGGAACGGCCTGTACTGGCGTGGGCCCAAGACGATGCTTGGCATCGCCCCTCCTGCACTGGATGAGCTGCTCGAGGAACTCGTCGGCGGTTGTACGTACGGACCCGCAGGGTTGAGTGCTGCCAACGCGTTCGGGCTCACCTCCCAGGTGCCCGGACGCGATGAGATCGCCGTAACTGGCCGTCCGCCACGAGATCTCCCCACCGTCCGGTTCGTGCAGCGGTCGGGGCGTCGT
>CAZGJO010000261.1:0-2739 GCA_964525685.1 uncultured Ectothiorhodospiraceae bacterium
TGCTGAAGAACGGCACCTTGGCCTCGCCGGCGATGGCCTTGGCCAGCAGCGTCTTGCCGGTCCCGGGGGAGCCGACCATCAGCACACCCTTGGGGATCATGCCGCCGAGCTTCTGGAACTTGCTCGGGTCCTTGAGGAAGTCGACCAGCTCGACCACCTCGTCCTTGGCCTCGTCGCAGCCGGCCACGTCGCCGAAGGTGACCTTCACCTGGTCCTCGCTGAGCATCTTCGCCTTGCTCTTGCCGAAGGACATGGCGCCCTTGCCGCCGGCACCACCGCCCTGCATCTGACGCATGAAGTAGATCCACACGGCGATGAGCAGCAGCAGCGGGAACCAGGAGATGAAGATCTGCATCAGCATCGACTGCTCTTCCGGCGGCTTCGAGTCGATGGTGACGTTGGCGTCGAGCAGATCCCCGATGAGGCCCGGATCACCCGGATTGTAGGTGGTGAACTGGGTGCCGTCCTGCAGGCGCCCCTCGATGGTGTCGCCGTCCATGGTCACGCGCTCCACCTGGCCGCCCCGCACCTCGCTCAGGAAGGCCGAGTACTCGACCTCCTCGCGCGGCTGCTCCTGCGGTCCGAAGTTGTTGAAGACCGACATGAGGATCAGGGCGATGACCACCCAGATGATGATGTTCTTGGTAATCTCGTTCAATTGACCGCCTCTTGCCTGTGCTGCTCCCCCCCACGGTCGGGGGGTAAAACCGGTTGTCCGCTCGTTTGGATACGTTACACCACCGTGAAGTTCCGAGCCACCACATAGATTTCGGGGGAACGATCGCGCGAGGCGTCCGGCTTGCGGATCTTCACGGTGCCGAAGGCACGGCGCAGCGTGTCCCGGAAGGGGTCGAAGCCCTCGCCCTGGAAGGCCTTGGTGACGAAGGCCCCACCGGGCCGCAGGGTCTGCTGCGCCAGGTCCCAGGCCAGCTCCACCAGGTTCATGCTGGCCGGCTGGTCCACCGCCTTCACCCCGCTCATGTTCGGTGCCATGTCGGAGAGGACCAGGTCCACCGGCGCCCCGTCGAGCTCCGCCAAGAGCTCGTCCAGCACCGCCTGCTCGGTAAAGTCGCCCTGGAGGACCGTCACCCCCGCCAGCGCCTCCATGGCCAGGCAGTCCAGGGCGATCACCCGGCCTCCGGGACCGACCCGTTCGGCGGCGTACTGACTCCAGGCCCCGGGCGCGGCCCCCAGGTCCACCACCGTCATCCCCGAGCGGAACAGGCCGTCCTTGCGATCCAGCTCCTCGAGCTTGTACACCGCCCGCGAGCGGTACCCCTCGCTGCGGGCGCGACGGACATAGTCGTCCGCCTCGTGCTCCTGGAGCCAGCGTGAACTGGAACCGCGCGCCACTAGCGTGTCTCCCGTGCCGCGCGCCGGGCCACCCAGGACACCCGCGCCACCAGCCAGAGGGCCGCGACCACCGAGAACGCCCCCATGGCCAGGACCTGCGCCCCCGGCTCGGCGAACACCCGATGGACCACCAGCCAGACGACGGGCAACAGCACCACCACCACACCGAGGTCGATCTTGGTCGTGTTGAGCGGGCTCGGCGCCACTGTCATGGTGCGCCGCTTGCGCGTTACACTATCGGGTTGTTCCCTACTCTCGGTCATCGGTCCCAATGTCTCTGAACAAGAAGCAACGCAGCCATCTGAAACAGCAGGCCCACGCCCTGAAGCCGGTGGTCATGCTCGGCCAGCACGGCCTCACCGACGCCGTGGTCAACGAGACCGAGCAGGCCCTGGAGGCCCACGAACTCATCAAGGTCCGGTTCAACGCCGGCGACCGCGACACCCGGGCCGAATTCATCGAGGAGCTCGCCCGCCGAACCGACGCCGAGGTGGTCCAGACCATCGGCCGCATGGCCGTCCTCTACCGCCCGCCACGCGAACGCCCTCCGCGCCTCGAACTCCCAAAATAAGAACGAGCCCCGCCGGAACGGGCCTCTCACGGGAGCGCCCCTTATTCGTACCGCACCTCGACGATCTCGTATTCGCGCGTCCCGCCGGGCGCCTCCACCCGGGCGATGTCGCCCTCCTCCTTGCCGATGAGCGCGCGTGCCACCGGCGAGGTCACCGAGATCAGGCCCTGCTTGATGTCCGCCTCGTCGTCGCCGACGATCTGGTAGGTGGTCTCGTCGCCGCTCTCCTCGTCCACCAGATCCACGGTGGCGCCGAAGACCACCTTGCCGCCGGCATCCACCGTGGTCACATCGATGATCTGGGCGCCGGCCAGCTTCGACTCGATCTCCTGGATCCGCCCCTCGATGAAGCCCTGCTGCTCACGGGCGGCGTGGTATTCGGCGTTCTCCTTGAGGTCCCCGTGCTCGCGCGCCTCCGAGATGGCCTCGATGACCTGCGGCCGCTCGACACTCTTCAGCTGATGCAGCTCCTCGCGCAGCTTCTCGGCGCCGCGTACTGTCATTGGCGTGTTTCCGCTCATGCCATTAGCTCCCTATGCAGCGTCTGCATGCTGTTGACGTCGAAGGACTCGCCCTGGTGGATGGCGATGGCCGTGGCCTCGGCCCCCGCCAGGGTCGTGGAATAGGTCACCTTGTGCATCAGGGCCTCCCGCCGGATCAGGTAGGAATCGGCAATGGCCTGCTTGCTGTCGGTGGTGTTGATGATCAGGGCGATGTCGTCGTTCTTGATCATGTCGACGATGTGGGGACGCCCTTCGGTGACCTTGTTCACCCGTTCGCACGGCAGGCGCGCCTCCTCCAGCACCTGCGCGGTG
>CAZGJO010000262.1:0-2699 GCA_964525685.1 uncultured Ectothiorhodospiraceae bacterium
CATGGGATTGACGTTGGGCCGGAAGATATATCCCTCCTCGTTCGCCATGGGGTGGTTGGGGTCGTACTGGCGCTTCAGCGGCGCATCGCTCTCGACGACCTCGCGCATGTTCACGCCGGTACTCACCTGGCCGTTGTTGCGCGCCTTGTCGTACATCGCCTCGAACACCGGCTGGCGTGCGCGATAGGTCTCCCCCTCGCTGCTGCTGACGGTGTCGGCGTTGGCCAGGTTGCTGGACGTCAGGTTCATGCGCAGACGCTGCGAGGTCATGCCCGAACCGGCGGTTTCAAAGACTCCGAAGAAAGACATGGTTATTGCCCTCGAACGGCTTTCTTGAGTTTCTGGAAGTTGCTCTCCACGAACTCCAGAGAGGCCATGTAACGCATGGTGTTCTCGGCGAAGCGGGTCTGCTCCTCCGCCGCGTCCACCGTGTTGCCGTCAATGGAAGGCTGGAACGGCACCCGGTACTGGATATCCCCCGGCTCCGCGCCGCGCGGTCCGGAGTGGCCGGGGCTGGTCCGCGACATCTGCAGCCCGTCCTGGCGCCCCAGCTCCGCCCGCATGGCGCCTTCGAAATCGATGTCCCGCGCTTTGTAGTTGGGGGTGTCGGCGTTGGCCAGGTTGGCGCCCAGGATCTCCGTGCGCTGCTGAGCTACGCGCAGGGCCTGCGGGTGGATGCCGAGGGCGTCATCGATGCGACTTGCCATGGTGCCGTTCTCCAGCGTTCAGTTCGTTCGCCAGATACGTAGCAACCACTGTGCCAAAATAGCAACTTACTGATTTGAAAGGCCCAAGAGGGGCCAGCAACCGCCGGCAAGGGCCTTTTTCCGGCAACCCCTTGCCGCTGCGGCAAGGGGTGGAGGCCTACTCGGACTTCAGACGGTAGAGAACGCCGCCGGGGGTCCGGACCAGTTCGAAGGCATCCGAGTAGCCGGTCACCGACTCCGAGGAGCCGAGGACCAGGTAGCCCTGGGGGTAGAGCTGACGGGCCAGGCGCTCGAGGATGTCGCGCTTGAGCTCCGCCGAGAAATAGATGAGGACATTGCGGCAGTAGATGATGTCGAACTTGCCGTAGGAGCTGAAGCTCGCCATCAGGTTCCCTTCCTTGAAGCTCGCCCGCCGCCGGATGGACTCGCGCACCTGCCAGCACCCCTCCTTCTCGACGAAGTACTTGCGCTGCAGCTCGGGATCCAGCCCGCGCGCCACCGACATCTTGTCGTAGCAGGCCTCCTTGGCCTCGCGGATCATGCTCGGCGAGATGTCGGTGCCGAGGATCTCGGCATCCCTCGGCATGGCACCGGGATTGGCGGCGAGGTACTCCTCGATGACCATGGAGATGGAATAGACCTCCTGGCCCGAGGAGCAGGCCGCCGACCAGATCCGCAATGGCCGGGTCTGTCGGCCACGCCCGAGGATCTCGGGCAGCATCTGTTCGCGCAGCTGCTTGAAGGGGGTCTTGTCACGAAACCAGGAGGTCTCGTTGGTGGTCATGGCATCGATGATCTTTTCCTTCAGGCCCGGCGGATTGCCGGACTTGATGGCCCGCAGGAGGGAGCCGAGATCATCGATGTCGTGCTCGCGCATGAGCCGGCTGAGCCGGCTGTTCACCAGGTAGTGCTTGTTGGCCCCCAGGGTGATCCCGGCCGCGTCTTCCAGAAACAGGCGAAAGCTGTCGTATTCGTCGTCGGTAAATTGCTTGGCCATTGCGTTTCCGAAAGGGCTCCACGGGTACGGAGGGACTTGGCGGGCTTTGCACGCTGCCGAAGGATAACCGCTATTGTAGAACGATGACAGAGGCTCCCGAAAGTTGCACCATTGGGAATTGCGGGGAACACTCCAACGGTCGACCCCGTTGCGAACATACGGCCACAGCCACGAGGCACATGCACAAGCCAGCCACACGCCCCTTCCATCCGGCCCGCGGCCTCCTCGGCGCCCTGCTGTTCTCCATCGCCGCCGGCGCCGCCGGTGACGCCGAAGAGCACCAGGACCACAAGGCCCTGGAGAGGGCCATCGTCGAGCACGTCGAGGCGCAGACCACCGACGGCGATGGACGGGTCGAGGTGGAGGTCGGCTATATCGATCCGCGCCTGCGCCTGGCGCGCTGCGCACACGCGCCGGAGGCGTTCACCCCGCCGGGGACCCAGCTCAGTGGACGCACCACCGTGGGCGTGCGCTGCCGTGATCCGGAGTCCTGGACCGTCTACATCCCCGCCACCGTCCAGGTCTATGTCCCCGTGGTGGTGACCACCGGATTCCTGCAGCGCAATCGTGCCATCACCGCGGACGACATCACCCTCAAGGAACAGGACACCGGGGATCTGCGCCGCGGCTACCTCATCGATCCCGACGAGGTCATCGGCAAGGAGCCGCGCACCGGGATCGGACCGGACACGGTCCTGCGACCGGACCAGATCCAGCCTCCCCTGCTGGTACGCCGGGGTGACCGTGTAAGCATCATGGCCGAATCGGATACCTTCCGCATCCGCATGGAGGGCGAGGCCCGAGGGGACGGACGCAAGGGCGAGACCGTTCGCGTGCGCAACCTCTCCTCCGGCCGCGAGATCGACGCCGAGGTCATCGGCCGGGGACGCGTCCGGGTCCGCAGTGATTGATAACCACGCCGTCCACGTGACGACCATGGGTTGAATCCGTACACTGAGAAGCTAAAGTTTCTGGCAGGACCGCCGATAGCTTCC
>CAZGJO010000263.1:0-2681 GCA_964525685.1 uncultured Ectothiorhodospiraceae bacterium
GGTCAGGACCTCGCTCATGCCTGGTCCTCCCCGAGGCCGGACTCGATCAGACCGATGAGTTCGTCCAGGGTGGTCTCCGCCTCCTCACCTTCGACGCTGACGGTGATCTCGTCACCCTTGTGGCAGTCCAGGGTCAGCACAGAAAGAACGGAGGCGGCGTTGACCTCCCGGCCGTCCTTGCTGATCGTGACCGTGCCGGGCGCGGCGGCGGCGGCCTTGGCGAACACCTTGGCGGGCCGGGCGTGCAGGCCGGACGGGTTGGGCAGTGCGACGGTGCGCTGTGGCATCACGGGTTCCTCTCCCTGGAAGCGCGCACGCGCGCGCGGTGGCGTGCTGGTGCATGGTTGGTCCTGCTGGTGCTGGTGCTGCGTGGTGGTCCGGGTGCCCGCCTACAGGACGCGGACACCCGGACCGGATCGCTCAGGCGGCCGCGGGGACGGCAGCCGCCTTCTCCGTGCGACCGAGCGACTTGAGTCCGATCACCATCGCGGCGGTGACCACCGTCCCGATTACGATCGCCAGCAGGTAGAGCAACGGGTTGCCGATCACGCCGATCACCCAGATTCCGCCGTGGGGCGCCTGGAGGCTGGCGTTGAAGGCCAGTGACAGGGCACCGGTGGTGGCGGAGCCGACCATCAACGACGGGATCACGCGCAGCGGGTCAGCAGCGGCGAAGGGGATCGCCCCTTCGGTGATGAAGGAGGCACCCATGACCCAGGCGGCCTGCCCGGCACGCCGCTCCCCCTCGTTGAACAGCTTCCTGCGGACCACGGTGGCGAGTGCGAGTCCCAGGGGTGGGGTCATGCCGGCGGCCATGACCGCGGCCATGATCTGGAAGTTGCCGGCCTCCAGGGACAGGATCCCGAAGGCGTAGGCGACCTTGTTGACCGGGCCACCCATGTCGAAGGCCATCATCGCGCCGATGAGCAGGCCGAGCAGGATCTGGTTGGCGCCCGACAGCCCGGTGAGCCACTCGCTGAGCCCGGCGTTGATCGCGGCGACGGGCTCGCCGACCACCAGCAGCATCAGCACGCCGACACCCAGCACACCCACGATCGGGTAGATCAAGACGGGCATCATCCGCTTGAGCGTGCCCTTGGCGGGGATCTTCTTCAGGGCCATCACGATGCCACCGGCCAGCAGACCGGCGATGATCCCACCGAGGAAGCCGGCCTCGACGGTGTTGGCGAGCAGCCCGCCGACGATGCCGGGAGCCAGACCGGGGCGGTCGGCCATGGCATAGGCGATGTAGCCGGCCAGGATCGGCACCAGCATGCCGAAGGCGGTCCCACCGATGGTGAGCAGGATCGCGCCGATCCAGGTCACGGTGTCGATACCCAGGTCAGCGGGGGTCGCGAGCCCGGTCGCCGGGTCGAAGACGGTCCCCTCGGTGACCGCGACCGCGTCAGCGATGGCGAAGGACGCAGCGATCAGGATCCCACCGGCGACCACGAAGGGGATCATGTAGGACACGCCGGTCATCAGCCACCGGCGGACCTCCTCACCCTTGCTGGTGCTCTGACCGGTGACCGAGGCGAAGACGTCGTCCTCGTCGTCGGCCCCGTCCGCAGCAGCGGGAGCACCGGCGGTGACGGGTGCCTTGTGCTCTGCGGCCTCAACGGCGCGCTGCACGATCGCGGGGGCCTTGTCGATGGCCTCGCGCGTGCGGACCTCGACCTTGGGCAGGTGTGCGAATCGCTCGATCTCGCGGACCGTGGCATCGACGGCGAAGATCACCGCGTCCGCAGCCTTGATGACGTCGGCCGGGATCGGCGGGCCGCCGGCGGCGCCCTGGACCTCGACCTGGATCTCGTGGCCCTGCTCCTTGGCGGCGACCTCGAGCGCTTCGGCCGCCATCTCGCTGTGGGCGATACCTGTGGGGCAACTGGTGACTGCTACGAGCTTCACAGCTCGACCTCCTGCTCGATGATGTCGACGACGGCCTGCGGGGTGGGGGCCTCGCGCAGCGACGTCCTGAAGGACTCGTGGATCAGCTTGCGGGCGATACGCGACAGCACCCTGACGTGCAGATCGTCCTCGCCATCCGGTGCGGCGATCAGGAAGATCAAGTCCGAGGGCGTGCCGTCCTCAGCGCCGAAGTCCAGCCCGACCGTGCTGCGCCCGAAAGCGAGCGCGGGGGTGGCGACGGCGGTGGTCTTGCCGTGGGGGATGGCGATCCCCGACTCCATGCCGGTCCCGCCGGTCTCGCTCTCCCGGGCGACGACGGTGGCGACGTAGGCCTGGCGGTCAGTGACCCGTCCGTCGGCCTCGAGCAGGCGGGCAAGCTCGTCGATCGCCTCCTCGGCGGTGGTGGCAGCGAGGTCGGTGGAGACCAGCGCTGGCGTGATCAGGTCCGAGATGGTGGTCATCGGGGTCCTCCGGGTTCGGTCAGTTCTCGGTCGGGGTCGGCCTCGGCGACGGTGACGGCGTCGAGGTTGAGCTGGTCGGGGCCGGTCACAACGGCCTGACCGCCGCCGCGTACCTGGCCCGGGCCGGCCGCTCGGTGCTGGTGCTCGAGGCCCGCACACCGATCGGCGGGCCGTGCACGCTCACCGAACCCTGGCCCGGCTACCGCGTCTCGCCCTGTGCGTACCTGGCCGGCCTGCTGCACCCGAAGGTGATCGCGGACCTGGAGCTGGTGCGACGCGGCTTCCGGTGGATGCCCGTGGAGGGTGGGCTGT
>CAZGJO010000264.1:0-2639 GCA_964525685.1 uncultured Ectothiorhodospiraceae bacterium
GCGCGCGGCCGGGCACGACGGCCTGCCGGTCTGGCGCGAGCCGGCCGAGAGCCCGGTGAGCACGCCGGAGGTGGCCGCCGACTATCCGTTGGTGCTGACCAGCGGCGGGCGCAGCCGCTATTACACCCACTCCCAGCAGCAGCGCCTGCCGAGCACCCGCGCCGGTGATCCGGTGCCACGGGCGACCCTCCATCCCGAGGACGCGGCCGCCGCCGGGATCGTCGATGGCGCGCCGGTGCGGGTGGTCACCCGGCGCGGGGCGGTGGTGTTCACCGCCGAGGTGAGCGAGGCGATCAAGCCGGGGGTGGTCCACTGCGTCCACGGCTGGCTGGAGGCCGACGTCAATGAATTGACGGATGACACCCACCTCGACCCCATCAGCGGCTTCCCGCCGCTGAAGTCGGCCCTGTGTCGGATCGAGCGCGTGTAGAGGCCAACTTGCCCGGAATTGATAGACTACCGCCCTGCGGAGGGCGTTCGAGGCAGGTCGATATCGTCGGACCATTGAGCCGCCCCCTGAAACCATACCAATGAGCGAACCGCCATGCCCCTGACCATCGTCGTGCTGCTGGGAATCATCCAGGGCGCCTTCATGTTCATCCCGGTGAGCTCCACCGCGCACCTGGTGCTGGCCCAGCACTGGCTCATCGGCCAGGGGGCCGACCTGCCGCCGCCGGACAGCGCCGAGATGATCCTGTTCGACCTGGTGGTCCACGTCGGTACCGTGGTCTCCATCGTCGTGGTTTTTCACCGCAGCCTCTACCGCCTGAGCCGCGACGCCCTCATCGGCCTGCGCGCCATGCTGGCGCGGCCGTCGTCGATCCCGCTGGCGGTGCGGCTGGTGCTGCTGCTGGTGCTGTCGGTCTTCGCCACCGGGGTCATCGGCATCACCTTCAAGCTCTTCTTCGAGGCCGCCTTCGCCCATCCGCAGATGGTGGCGGTGATGTTGATCGTTACCGGGGTGCTGCTCTGGGTCTCCGACAAGCTGCCGCCGCGACCCAGGGGGTTGCGCGACATCCGCCCCTCCACCGCGCTGATCATCGGCGCGGCACAGGGGCTGGCGCTGATCCCCGGGGTCAGCCGCAGCGGCATCACCATCGTCGCTTCACTCTTTACCGGTCTGAAGCGACGCTGGGCGGCGGAGTACAGCTTCTTCCTCGCCATCCCGACCATCCTGGCGGCCACGGCGGTGCAGGCCATCGAGGTGGCGCGGGCCGATGATCCGGCCCGGTTGGGCTGGCTGGAGATGGGGGTCGGCTTCGGGGTGGCGGCGGTGGTGGGCACCGCCGCGCTGTGGCTGGTGGTCAAGCTGCTGCGCCGGGCGCAGCTGCGGATCTTCTCCTGGTACCTCTGGCTGCTGGCCGGTCTCGTGCTGACCGGCGTCATCTCCCTCGGCTACTGAGCGAGGGGCCCGACGGCTCAGAAGCCGTAGTGGGTCCGGGCCAGGTAGTCGGTCACCGCCTCGACCTCGTCCGGGAACCACTCCAGATCGAGATTGGTGACGCAGCGCTGGACCTGGGTCTCGAGGCTGGCGCGGTTGTCGATCAGCCGATCGGCGCGGGTATAGAGCGCCGAGCCATCGCCGCCCTTCATGTCGGCGTGGCAGCTCATGCAGTGCTCTTCGTGGAGGTCGCGGCCGAGTTCGGCCTGGGCGCTGGTGGCCAGGCCGCCCAGCAGCAGGGCGGTGACCACCAGGGTGGCTCGGGTCGGAACGGGCAACGGTCGCATGGGGAAGGCCTCCTTGTTATCGATGGTTGTCTTCCCAGCGTAGCGGATCAGCCGCTACCCTGCCCAGCCGGTTCACCGCCGGCCTTCTCTGCGGCGAGCCGCTTGTTGACCGCATCGATGGCGGCGTCGGTGGAGCGGAAGATGTTCTCCTCGCCCAGCACTTCGATGAGGTGGGTGCGCTGCATCACTTCCATCACCTGCGCCTTCACGCCGGCGAAGATCAGGGTGATGTCGCGCTCCGCCAGCCGCTTGGCCAGATTGCGCACCGCCTCCTCGCCGGAGGCGTCGATCTCGTTGATCCCCTTGCCGACGATGACGACATAGCGGGCGTCGGGGTGACGCGCGACCATGTCGAGCACGGCGTCCTCGAAGTAGGAGACGTTGGCGAAGTAGAGGCGCCCGTCGTAGCGGATCACGCAGGTGTCCTGGCCGGTTTCCAGACCGTACAGCTGGGCATCGCGCAGGGTCCCGTCCTCGAAGCGCGCCAGTTCGGAGACGCGCGGCTTCATGGAGCGCCAGAGGAACAGGCCGATGGCCAGGCCGGCCCCGACGAGGATGCCGAGGTCCAGATTCGGCGCCATGGCGAGGGTCGCCACGAAGGTGACGACGGCGGCGATGCCGTCGTGCTTGTGAGCCTCCCAGGCGTGGCGTACGGCCTTCACGTTGATGAGGCCGATGACGGCCATCATGATGATGGCGGCCAGCACCGCCTCCGGCAGGTGGTAGAGGAGCGGCGTGAAGAAAAACAGCACCAGCACCACGATGAGGCCGGTGACCACCGACGACAGGCCGGTCACCGCGCCGGAATCGATATTCACGGCGGAACGCGAGAACGAGCCGCTTACCGGGAAGGCCTGGCTGGTACTGCCGACGATGTTGGCCAGTCCCTGACCGATGAGCTCCTGGTTCGG
>CAZGJO010000265.1:0-2627 GCA_964525685.1 uncultured Ectothiorhodospiraceae bacterium
CGCGCTCCAGGGTGAGCCACGCGATCAACGCGGTGAGCGCCATCAGGGTCAGGATGGTGCCGAAGGCGGCGCTCAGCTTTTGGCGGATGGTCCAGTTGGAAAGCATGGAAGCTCCGGTCGAGTCTGGTGGTTCCGGGATGAGTCAGAAACGTCAGTCAAGCATGGCGGCCGTGACATCTCCATGAACGCGGACACGGGCGGCCGGCTGGCCCGTGGGGGCGTGCCCGCGGGCGCGACGGAGATGCGGTGTCTCGGCGATCTGAAGGTTGATTTCAGGGCCGCGTATATTGACGCAAGAATCTTACCATACGCGGCCGAGCGAGCACTCCCCGCCTCGTGTGGCCTTTCGGGGGCACCGGTGGCGGCCATACGGCCCGGCTGCCCCGGCATGGGGCGAAGCGGTCCGTTCATGCCCGAAAACGGTGCGCTGAAGGGGTGAATGGCCGGCACGGAATGCTACACTGGACGCGCACAGCGGCCGTTTTCGGGGCCGCCCTGGGAGGTTGTCCATGTTCGAGCGAATCGCGCCCTGGCTGGTGGGGATCGTGCTGCTGGCGGGGCTCGGAGCGGCCATGGCCGACGAGCGCCCGCTGGCCGTGGACGAGGATGAGCTGGTGGAGGTCGAGATCGCCACCGTGGCCATCGCCACCAACGGCAGTCCGGTGGTGCTGCTGCGCGAACCCCTGGCCAACGAGGTCGTGCCCATCTTCATCGGGCCCGCCGAGGCGGCCGCCATCAGCCGGGCGCTGAGCGGTGAGGAGATGCCCCGCCCGATGACCCACGACCTGCTCCGCGATCTGGTCGGCGCCCTGGCGGCGGAGGTGCGGCGCGTTATCGTGGATGACCTGCGCAACAGCACCTTCCACGGCGCCATCGAACTGGACGTGGCCGGGCGTGACGACGTCCTGCGGCTCGACAGCCGCCCCAGCGACGCTCTGGCCCTGGCCGGTCGCACCGGCGCCGCCATCCATGTCGCACCGAAGGTGCTGGAGGTGGCGCGGGACATCGAGTACGAGGGCCTCGACGACCACGTGGTCACCGCCGTGGGGATCACCGTGAACCCGGTCACCGACGATCTGCGCGAGGCCATGGGCCTGCCCGACGAACCGGGCGTGCTGGTCAGCGAGGCCACCGGCCCCGCCCGCGAGGCGGGCATGGTGCCCGGCGCTGTGATCACCGGCGTCAACGACGGGACCCCGGAGAACCCCATGGACTTCCTGGAGCTGGTACGCACCACCCCCGAGGACGACAAGGTGCGCCTCACCTTCTGGCAGGAGGGCGAGACCCGCACCATCGAGGTCCCCACCGACGTCCCCGAGCCGCGCTCCCCCCGGCGGGACGACGACCCGGGCATTGCCCTGTAGGCCGGCTTGATGGACGCGAACCCGACCGGCAGCCCACTCCGTGGCACCTCCCCCTGGCACTGGCTGGTGGGAGGTGCGGCCCTGGTGATCCTGCTGGCCGGCCTCAAGGCGGTGGACCACCTGGTGACCCCCTTCCTGCTGGCGGCCTTCCTGGCCATCATCTGCGCCCCGCCACTGACCTGGATGAAGCAGCGGGGGGTGCCCGGCTTCATCGCCGTGCTGCTGCTGTTCCTGCTGGTCGGCCTCGGCTTCTTCCTGCTCTTCCTGGCCCTGAAGGGGGCGGCGGAAAGCCTGGCTCAGCAGGCGCCCTTCTATCAGCAGCGTCTGGGGGAACTGGCCGACGATGCCCGCGCCCTGCTGACGGGCTGGGGGATGCCGCCGGAGCTGCTCCCCGAGGGGGTGCCATTGCCGGAGGTGGCCACGGTGACCGGGATGGCCGGGACCATCGCCAGCGGCCTCGGCCAGTTTACCGCCAGCACGCTGCTGGTACTGCTCTTCTTCATGTTCCTGCTGGTGGAGGAGCACACCATCGCCGCGAAGCTGGCGGCGGCCTTCCCCGGCCGGGCGCGGGCGCGGGTGCGCGCCCGGCGCTTCCTGCGCTCGGTCTACGGCTACGTGGTGATCAAGACCGGTTCCAGCGTGGCGACCGGTATCCTGGTGGCCGTGGGCCTGGGGCTCATCGGGGTCGACTTCCCGCTGCTGTGGGGGATCCTCGCCGGGCTGCTGAACTTCATCCCTACCATCGGCTCGATCATTGCGGCGATCCCGGCGGTGCTCATCGCCCTGCTGGGTCTCGGGGTCACCGAGGCGGTGCTGGTGGTGGGGCTGTTCACGGCGGTGAACATCGGCATCGGCAGCGTGCTGGAGCCGCGCTTCATGGGCCGCAGCCTGGGGCTGTCACCGCTGGTGGTGCTGATCTCTTTGCTGGCCTGGGGCTGGGTTTTCGGGCCGGTGGGGATGCTGCTGTCGATCCCGCTGACCATGATCGCCAAGCTGGCGCTGGAGTCGAACCCGCAGACGCGCTGGCTGGCGGTAATAATGAGCGACCGGGCCCGGGTCCGCGGGTAGCGAAGGTTATTGGTCCATATCTTGCACCAGCAATGACAGCCACCGTCCATGGGGAGCCGTCATGCGTGCCAGCCAGTCCACCACCGGCAATGAGTACCGGTTCCGGGAGGATTATCAACTCATTACGACCACCGATCTGAAGGGCATGGGTTGCCCATGGAATATCCTAGACACCAGATTGATCGGGTCAGCCTG
>CAZGJO010000266.1:0-2622 GCA_964525685.1 uncultured Ectothiorhodospiraceae bacterium
GGTCGCATGGCGGTGCGGACCACCCGACACATCGCCCTCTACCTGCGCAGCCGCGCCGAACAGCAATGGGGAGTCCCGGCATGAAACAGATCATCGACCGCCTGCGCGGCGTCGAGCGCGACGTCGTCCAGAAGCCGGAGGAGGGCGATGCGCCCTTCTACGCCGTCCAGAACAGCGAGGAGACCGTCTTCCGTGCCGCCTGGGAGAAGCGCCTGCCGGTGATGCTCAAGGGCCCCACCGGCTGCGGCAAGACCCGCTTCCTCGAGCACATGGCCCACCAGCTGGGCCGGCCGCTGGTCACCGTCGCCTGCCACGAGGACCTGACCAGCTCCGACCTGGTCGGCCGCTTCCTGCTCGAGGGCGAGGAGACCGTCTGGCAGGACGGTCCGCTGACCCGCGCGGTGAAGGAGGGCGCCATCTGCTACCTCGACGAGATCGTCGAGGCGCGCACCGACACCACCGTGGTCATCCACCCGCTCACCGACCACCGCCGTGAACTGCCGCTGGACAAGAAGTCCCAGGTGATCACCGCCCACCCCGACTTCATGCTGGTGATCTCCTACAACCCCGGCTACCAGACCGTGCTCAAGGATCTCAAGCCGTCCACCAAGCAGCGCTTCATCGGCATGAACTTCGACTACCCGACGGACGAAGTGGAGCGCACCATCGTGGCGAAGGAGGCCGGCCTCGACGAGGCGACCACCGCCCGGCTGGTGGCCGCCGGCCGTCAGGCGCGCTCGCTCAAGGACCATGGTCTCGAGGAGGCGACCTCCACCCGCGCGCTGACCTACGCCGGCCAGCTCATACGCGCCGGTCTGGAGCCGGTGGAGGCGTGCAAGGTCGCCATGGTCTATCCGGTCACCGACGATCCGGAGCTGGTGGCGGCGCTCTCGGAGATCATCGAGGCCCACTTTGACACCGGGGACCGCCCCGACCCCGCCGGCTGACCCCCATGGCCGTGGGCGAGACCCCCGTGGACGAGCAGGAGGCACTGCTCCAGGCCCAGGAGATCCTGGCCCATCTGGAGGACATCTCCTTCGTCGCCCACCGCGACGCCAAGGCGGCGATGCCGGCCGTGGAGCCGTACGGCCCGCAGGCCGTGCTCGACTGGCTGGAGGCGGCGCGCGAGCTCTTCTTCCACGACCGCGACGCCGGCAAGGCCTTCATCCGCAACACCCCGGCGGTGGCCGAGGCCGCCGGCGGCACCGCGCCGTGGCTGGCGCAGGCGCGCGAATTCGCCCGCTGGCGCGGCTCGTGGAAGGCGCTGGAGGGCTTCATGGAGCAGGCCGCCGAGGTCTTCGCCGAATGGGGCGAGGCCGGCGAACAGACCTGGTTCACCATCGGCCACGCCTGGCTGGAGCGCCATCTGGACAGCGGCAGCGCCTACTTCACCACGCCCTTCCGGGAGCTGGGGGGAGACGAGGGGCCGGCGGCCATCGAGGCGCTGATGGCACCGGCCGAGGAGCTCTTCCAGCAGCGCCGGCTGGCGCTGGGCAGCTATCTGGAGGGGGCGCTGAAGGTGCGCGGCCTCATCGGGGTCGAGGGGGTGCGCGACTGGGCCCGGCGCGGCGCCGACATCCTCCAGGCCGGGCGCCAGCGCGGCGAGGCCTACTTCCGTCTGGAGAGCGACGAGTCGCGGGCGCTGCTGCTGGAGAGCGCCCCCGGCACCTCTACCCGGGAGAACACCCGGCTGTTCCAGCTGCTGGCCCGGGGCTGGTTCGGCGAGGACCTGCTGGTGGAGGACAGTGGCTGGCATCCCGGCGAACCGCTGCTGGCGGCGGAGACCGACGGCGCGCGGCTGTTCCTGCCGGCGGTGCTGCCGGATGCCGAGAGCGCCATCCTCGCCGTGGAGCACGTCACCGGCCACCTGGTCTTCGGCAGCTACGACCAGGACGCCATCCAGACGCTGTTCGAGCGTCAGGGGCTGGCCCATCCCCCGGTGGACGATCAGCGGCGGATCACCTGGCTGCCCCTGTTCGCCCCGTTCGGCGACGACATGGTCCGCTTCGGGCTGCTCTTCGACCTGTGCGAGGACCTGCGGGTGGACGCCCGCATCGACGGTGTCATCCCCAACTATCGCCGCCGCCTGCTGCGCCGGGCCGATGTCGTGGCGCCGCCGCAGGGCGCCACCGGGGCGTGGTACGGGCTGGCGCGCACGGCGCTGGCCAGCGGGTTGGCGGCCACCGGCGCGGGGCGGGATGCGGGGCAGACCGACCCGGTGGATCCGGCCTCGCTGCCGGCGGCCGTCTGGGCGCGGCTGACACCGCTGCTCGACCCGGCGGCGACCCTGGTGGACGCCTTCGAGACGGCCCTGTCGCTCTACCACGAGCCGCCCGACGGCTGGTCGGCCCCGGCCATCACGCTGGAAGAGCGGCCGGCGGCCTATCTGCCGGGGCACGCCCCCAACGCCGCGCGCCCCGTCTACCCCCGGGTGCCCGCCGAGGCGGCGGAGGACGATGGGCTGGATCGGGCCGCCACCGAAGAGGAGCGCGAGAAGTCGTGCGAGGAGTGCAAGGAGGAGACGCCGGACGAGGGGTCCGGCGATCCCGACCTCGACATCGCCCCGGAGGAGACCTCCGGCACCGGCGGGCGCATCGGCACCGGCATTCCGCAGCCGGCCCA
>CAZGJO010000267.1:0-2611 GCA_964525685.1 uncultured Ectothiorhodospiraceae bacterium
TTTTATACGGGCTGGATGAGAGGGCCCGGAAGCGATCTGAACATTGCAGGAGTCGTTCCATGGCCGAAGCACTGAGCATCATCATCCTGGCGGCCGGGGAGGGTTCACGGATGGACTCGCGTGTCCCCAAGGTGCTGCATCCGGTCGGTCCCCGCTCGCTCCTCGCCCATGTGGTCACCACGGCGCGCGCCCTCGATCCGGCTGCGATCCATGTGGTCCATGGTCACGCCGGGGAGACCGTACGAACCGCCATGGCCGATGTCGACGCGGCCGATCGCCCGGCGCTGGACTGGGTGTGGCAGGCCGATCAACTCGGTACCGCCCATGCGGTGAATCAGGCCCTGCCCCGGGTACCGGACGACCATCGCGTGCTCGTCCTCTATGGCGATGTTCCACTGGTCACCTGCGAGACCCTGGCCCGACTGGACAGCGCCGCCGAGGCGAACGGGCTGGCCGTTCTCAGCGCGCACATGGCCGATCCCGCCGGTTACGGTCGCATCCTGCGTGACGATGCCGGCCACGTGGCGGCCATCGTCGAGGAGCGCGATGCCACGGACACCCAGCGTGCCATCCACGAGACCAATACCGGCATGCTCGGCGCCCGCGCGCGGGAGCTCAAGGGGTGGCTGGAGCGGGTCGACAACGACAACGCCCAGGGCGAGTATTATCTGACCGACGTGGTCGCCCTGGCGGTGTCCGACGGCTACGCCCCGGCCGGGGTGATCACCCCCGACCACCGTGAGGCCGCCGGCGTGAACAACCGTATCCAGCTGGCCGAAGCCGAGGCGATCTGGCGCCAGCGCCAGGCCGAGGCCCTGATGCTCGCCGGCGTGACCCTGCGTGATCCGGCGCGGGTGGACATCCGGGGCCACATCGAGTGCGGTCGAGACGTCGTCCTCGACGTCGGGGTGGTTATCGAGGGCCGGGTGCAACTCGACGAGGGTGTCCACGTCGGCCCCTACACGGTGCTGCGTGACTGTCACCTGGCCGCCGGTACCGTGGTCGAGGGACACTGCGTCGTCGAGGGGGCCTCGGCCGGCGAAGGCGCGACCATCGGGCCGTTTGCCCGCCTGCGCCCCGGGACCACCCTGGACACGGGTGCGAAGGTGGGCAACTTCGTCGAGGTCAAGGCGAGCCGGATCGGCCCGGATTCCAAGGTGAACCACCTGGCCTACGTCGGGGACACCCGAATGGGGCGTGATGTGAACATCGGTGCCGGGACCATCACCTGCAACTATGACGGGGCCCGCAAGCACGCGACCACCATCGGGGACGATGTCTTCGTCGGCTCCGACTGCCAGCTGGTCGCACCGGTGACCATCGGGGATGGCGCAACCATCGGAGCCGGTACCACCCTGACACGGGATGCCCCGGCCGGGGAGCTGACCCTGGGTCGAACGAAGGCGCGCACCATCAGCGGCTGGCAGCGGCCGGTGAAGGGCGGCGAAGAGACGGGAGAATAACCATGTGCGGAATCGTCGGGGCGGTCGCCGAGCGCGATGTGGTCCCCATCCTCATGGAGGGTCTGCAACGACTGGAGTATCGCGGCTACGACTCCGCCGGTCTGGTGGTTGCCGATGCCCAGGGCTGTCTCGGGCGGCAGCGTGCCATGGGCAAGGTCAGTGCCCTGCAGGAGCGCCTCGACGCCGCACCGCTCCACGGTGGCACCGGCATCGCCCACACCCGCTGGGCGACCCACGGCGCCCCCTCGGAGACCAACGCCCACCCGCACCTGTGCAACAACGCCGTCGCCGTGGTCCACAACGGGATCATCGAAAACTACGAGGCCTTGTGCGAGCAGCAGAAGGCGGCCGGGTACCGGTTCACCTCCCAGACCGATACCGAGGTCGTTGCCCATCAGATCCACGCCTATCGCGAGCGCGGCGATGACCTGCTGGCCGCAGTGCGGCACACCGTGGGCGATCTGCACGGCGCCTATGCCCTGGGTGTGGTGAGCGACGCCGAACCCGGCCGGCTGGTGGCCACCCGGCGCGGGAGCCCGCTGGTGGTGGGCATCGGCATCGGCGAACACTTCATCGCCTCCGACGTCGCGGCGCTCCTTCCGGTGACCCAGCGCTTCATCTTCCTGGAGGAAGGTGACGTGGTCGACCTCCACCGGGACCATTGCCGGATCCTCGATGCCGACGGTCGCGAGGTGACGCGGCCGGTCCAGGAATCGGAGCTGACCGCCAGCGCGGTGGAGCGCGGCCACTATCGGCACTTCATGCTCAAGGAGATCCACGAGCAGCCACGGGCCATCGCCGACACCCTGGAGGGGCGCCTGGGTGAGGGCCGGGTCTACGCCGAGGCCTTCGGTCCAAAGGCCGCCGAGATCCTGGAGCAGGTCGAGGCGGTCCAGATCATCGCCTGCGGCACCAGCTACCACGCCGGACTGGTGGCCCGCTACTGGATCGAGGCCCTGGCCGGGATCCCGTGTCAGGTGGAGGTGGCCAGTGAATTCCGTTATCGCCGGGCGGTGCTGCGGCCCAACACCCTGGTGGTCACCATCTCCCAGTCCGGCGAGACCGCCGACACCCTGGCGGCGCTGCGCCACCTGCGCCAGGGGACGAACTGTTCCAGTCTGGCCATCTGCAACGTCGCCGAGAGTTCG
>CAZGJO010000268.1:0-2554 GCA_964525685.1 uncultured Ectothiorhodospiraceae bacterium
GAAGAACCAGGCGATGGCAAACATGGTGAACGGCTTGATCAGCCAGTTCACCGTGGTGGTGATGGCCAGGCCCCTGGGTTCGCGGCGCACGCCGAGGATGGCGGAGAAATCGATCTGCACCATCATCGGGTAGATCATCGCCCAGATCAGGAGGGCCACCGGGATCGACACCTGCGCGTACTCCCACTGCGACAGCGTCTCCGGCACGGCGGGGAAGAACTGCCCCAGGGACACCCCCGCAACGATGCACAGCACCACCCAGACGCTCAGGTAGCGCTCGAATACCCCCATGCCCTCCTTCGTCGAGACCTCTGCGACAGAGGCGTTCGGGTCCGCCATTGTTTCCTCCGTTGGTTCCGGGTTGCAGTGGGTGGGTCGTTTCAGCGGGTCCCCGTCGCGCAGTCCAGCTCGGCGGACAGCGCGCAGTCGGTGGACTCGGCGGCACAGCAGCTCTCGGTGAGGTAGCCCACCAGCTGCTGCATCGCGTCGATATCGACGCGGTAGCGCTGGTAGCGCCCCTCCTGTGTGACCGTCAGCAGGCCCGCCCGGGTCAGGTTCTTGAGATGGAACGAGAGATTCGTGCGCGGCAGTTCGAGCTTTGCGGCGATCTCGCCGGCGACCAGGCCCTCGTGGCCGTGACGCACCAGCAAGCGGACGACATCCAGCCGGATGCCGGAGGCCAGCGATTCGAACATGGCGGCGGCGGTGATCTTGTCCATGGTTCAAATATTCAACAATCGTTGAACTATTGTCAATCTTTCGCGGAAAGGTTGCCGCGCTGCCCGGGCAGATGGACGGCGTCGCCCCGATACCCGCACACCGGGCGTCGTTACCCGTCGGTAACATCGATGGCGGCGGTGGGCGGGGGCATGTTACGCGACCGTAACCATCAGGGATGGTTGATATTCTTCATCTGTCTGAAATTCGAGATGAAAATGGTGGATTTCGAGATGGCACGTCGCGTGCAGGTGTATGAAACAAATAAGTGGCCAACAAACAACGCCCGGCCTCGCCCGACACGCGAGCCGGACCCGCCGGGCGGGGTGAGAACCCCCGGCGTCGGGAGACGGAGGAGTGAACCCCTTGACCAAGGTCGCGGACCAGCCCGTTGTCTATACCCGTCTGCGCGAGGACCGGCCGCAGATCGCCTTCTTTGCCGAGGGCTGTTTGCCGGGCCGTTCGCCGCTCTCTCGTTGTACCGACTGTGCCGACGCCTGTCCGGTGGGCGCCCTCAGCGCCGCCAGGGGCCGGCTGGAACTCTCCGACGCCTGTATCCGCTGTGGCCGTTGCGCCGCCGCCTGCCCCACCGGCGCCATTCGGGCCGCCGGCTTCGAACCCGAGAGCAGCTGGGCCACCCGTGACCGGGCCGCGACCGTGGAGTGCTGGCGTGTCCCCGCCGCAGCCGGTGAGGCCGTGCGTGTCCCCTGCCTCGGGGGTCTGGACAGCGGCCGGATCCTGCGCATGCACGCCCTGGCCGGTGGTCGCGGCCCGTGGCTGGTGACGCGCGGCTGGTGCGCCGAGTGTCCTGCCGGCGGTGGTGCCGAGCACCCCGCCACGGGCGCGCTGGAACGCGCTCGCGAGCTGCTGTGCGACGCCGGGGTCGCCGAGACGGCCCTGCCGCGTCTGGTGACGGCGGACGACGACCTCGCGCCCGTGGTGCCCGGCATCCCCGATCCCGTGGCCGAAGGCGCGGTGAGCCGGCGCGGCTTCTTCCGCCACATGGTCGGCCATGCCGCCAATACCGTGGACGGTCTTCAGGCCAGCCAGGAGGCGGCCGGCGAAGGGCCGCCGCGCCCGCTGGTCGACCGCATCCCGGCGCCACCGCGCGAGCGCGAGGTGGCCGCCCTGAACATCATCACCGGGGAGAACCTCCCCGACGCCGCGCGTCCCGCTCTGGGGATCGATGCCGCGGCCTGCTGCAACAGCCGGATCTGTGCCGCCCTCTGTCCCACCGGTGCCCTGATGGGTGTCCAGGCGGAGGCGGGGAGCGGACTCGACTTCAACCCGGAAAGCTGCATTCGGTGCCGCCTCTGTGAGGGCGTCTGCCCCGAGCGGGCTTTGCGGGTGGAAGACCGTGGCGGCGAGGCGCAAGCCCTCATCCGCCATGCGGAACGACGGTGCGAGGAATGTCTGCACCCCTTCCCGGAACGCGGCGGGGAGCGGCTCTGTCCGTCCTGCCGCAAAAAACACGGACTCCTCGAGGGCGGGGGCCACGAACTGCTGTTCGGTGGCCGCGGCGGTTCCCGGGAGTCCGACAAACGGGCGTCGCAGAACGCCATTACTTCCTGAGTTTCAGGGCAATCGAGGGACAGGAGGAGGAAGCGCATGTCCAACATCCTCAAGACCATGTTTACCCGTCGCCGCTTCTTGAAAGCGACGGGTGCCGGCAGTGCCGGGGTTGTCGGGACCGCCTGGGTCGGCAAGCTCACCGGATTCTCGGCGGCCAGCGCCGGTGGTTCCGGAGAGGCGCGCGCCGCCCGGGGTGGGGGGAACACGCAGGTGACCAAGAACATCTGCCACCAGTGCCCGGCCCGCTGCGGCATCAACGTCTACA
>CAZGJO010000269.1:0-2553 GCA_964525685.1 uncultured Ectothiorhodospiraceae bacterium
CTGACTGGAGCCCGGCTCGCTGCCGGTGAACACCACCTCGGCGCCGGCGGCCGCCAGAGTCTCGACGAACACCCCGGTCTTGGCCTCGACGTGGGAGCAGACCCCCAGGGTGATCCCGGCCAGCGGCCGCGTGCCGCCGAGCCGTTCGCGCAGGGCGGCGTGCACCGGCATGTGCGCCCGCGCCCAGTCCAGTTTCTGACGACCCGTTTCAACCTCTCCCGCCATGGGACTCTCCGCTGCTGAACAAGGCCGATCAGTGTGCCGCCGGTTGCCGCCGGCGTCCAATGCCGGGCGGCGGGAGGCTCAGTGCGGCGCGCGGACCGGCAGACCGAAGGCCTCGGCGGCGTGTTGCAGGGGCGGGTCACAGGTGAGCAGCGCGAAGGAATCCTCGGGGACGCTGCGGGCCAGACAATCGGCCGCAGCGAGATGGATGTCGTCGTAGCGGCGCAGGGGCCAGGTGTTGCTCAGGGTCCGGGCTCGTCTGGCCAGCGTCGGGTTGGAGGCCACCACCCCCAGCGTGGCCCAGTCACGTTCGAAAGCATCCAGAAGGCGGTAGCGTTCCTTTGCTGACAGCCTCTGTCCGCGCGTGGCGCGATCCAGCAGTGTGCGCATCTCGGTATAGGTGATCTCGTGGCTGACGAGATTATCGCCGGCCTCCAGCTCGCGGCGCACCGACCGCGCGGTCGGTTCACCGAGATAGAGGGCCAGTAACGCCGAGCTGTCGACGTAGAGGGTCTTCAGTTGCGTAGCCATTGCAGGAGCTCCTCCGAGCGGGTCGGGACCGTCAGGGGCTGACTGGGGCCGACGGGCCGGCCCACCCGGCGGGGCGGGAGCCAGTCGGTATGCGAGGCCTCGTCTCCGGGGGCCGGTGGCGGCTGTGCCTCGGGGCGTGGTTCGGCGGTTGCTGGGCGGGGCGGTACTGGCTGTCCGGACATGGTCGACCTCCACGGTTGAGCAGGGCTTCTAATGGGAATGTAGCCCGCCGGTGGAGGAAAACAATGGATTTCAGTGCATTTCTAATCCTGTTGTCACCCGATCACTACAAACAATGTCACCAACCATCCACGCGCGCCCGCAATCCGCCACCTCGCTACCGGCGGGATCCGGAGTGTGTTAGCTTGGATATCATGAACATGGCCTCCAGTCACCCGGTTTCCGACCTCCATGCCGAGGCCCTCGAGGCGCTGCGCCTGACCGATCCCGAGGCCAAGGCGGTGGCCGCCATCGCCCTGCACGACGCCGCCGTTGCGACCTTGGCGGCCGGGGAGGCGCTTTCCCGGGGCGAGGCGGCGGCGGTGGTGGCGGTCCCGGACCCTGGCCGGCCGGCGCGTCCCGAGCTGGTGCCGCCGAAGGCGCTGGCGCGGCGCGGGGTCGGCACCCCGGAGGGGCGGCGGGTGCTGGCCCACGCCCTGGCGCACATCGAGTTCAACGCCATCAACATCGCCCTGGACGCGGTCTACCGCTTCCGCGACCTGCCCGACGCTTTCTACCGCGACTGGCTGCAAGTGGCGGCCGAAGAGGGCGCCCACTTCCGGCTGCTGCGCGACGCCCTGCGTGAGCGCGGCGCCGACTACGGCGACTACCCGGCCCACGACGGCCTGTGGCAGACCGTCTGCGCCACCGACCACGACCCGCTGGTGCGCATGGCGCTGGTGCCCCGGGTGCTGGAGGCGCGCGGGCTGGACGTCACCCCCGGGATCCAGGCGAAGCTGGAGAAGGCGGGAGACAGCGAACTGGTGGCGATCCTCGACGTGATCCAGCGCGACGAGATCGGCCACGTCGCCATCGGCACCCACTGGTTCCGCCACCTGTGCGAGCAGCGCGGCCTGGAGCCGCGCGCCACCTTCCGCGAACTGCTGGGGGAGTACATGGCCGGGCGGATCCACGGCCCCTACGACGAGCAGGCACGCACCGCCGCCGGCTTCACCCCGGAGGAGCTGGCCGACCTCAAAGCGCTGGAAGCCGACACCCTCGCCCGGCTGTGATAGCGTGAGCGGATGAGCAGGCGAGGAGGGGCGAGATGAGTCTGGGAGTGGCCGTGGTGCCGGTGACGCCGCTGATGCAGAACTGCACCCTGATGTGGTGCGACGAGACCGGCCACGGCGTGGTCATCGATCCGGGCGACGACGTGCCGCGCATCCGCCACGCCATCGACAAGGCCGGCATGACCGTCGACGCCATCCTCCTCACCCACGGCCACTTCGACCACGTCGGCGGCGCCATGGAGCTGGCCGAGGCCACCGGCGCCCCGATCCGTGGCCCCGGCCGCGAGGACGAATTCCTCCTGCGCCAGGTGGTGGCCATCGGCGCCGAGTTCGGCGTCCCCGGCGGCCGCGACGTCCACGGCAACGAGTGGCTGGCGGACGGCGACACCATCCACTTCGGCCGCCAGCGGCTGGAGGTCATCCACACCCCCGGCCACAGCCCCGGCCACGTGGTCTTCTACAGCCCCGAGGCGCGGCTGGCCCAGGTCGGCGACGTGCTGTGCCAGGGCGCCATCGGTCGCCCCGACTGCACCGGCAGCGACCATCAGGCGCGGCTCGGCGCCCTCAC
>CAZGJO010000270.1:0-2545 GCA_964525685.1 uncultured Ectothiorhodospiraceae bacterium
CAGCGTCTGGCGGAGCAGTTCGGTATCGAGCCGGGGGCCGACATGAAGGCCGCGGTGGTCGCCGCCCGCGAGGCCGACTACCCGGTCCACCTCATCGACCGCGACATCGGTACCACACTGCGGCGGGTCTATCGCAACGTCCCCTGGTGGCGGCGTTTCAGCCTCATCGGCGCGCTCTTCGGCAGTCTCCTCTCCCGGGATTCCATCAGCGAAGAGGAGGTGGAGCGGCTCAAGGAGGGTGACATCCTCGAGTCCTCGTTCTCCGAGTTCGCCACCGATCAGGGCGAGCTCTACGAGCCCCTCATCGCCGAACGCGATGAGTACATGGCCCTGCGCCTGCGTCAGGCGCTGTCCGATGGCCAGCGCCACCTGCTGGCGGTGGTCGGGGCCGGCCACCTGGCGGGGATCCGGGACCATCTGGAACGGGCCGCGGCAGCGGCCCCCGGCGCGGCGACTGCGGACGCTCCGGCGGACCACGAGAACCGGGAAGCCGGAACCGCGGACGGTGCTACCGACGAGGACAAGGAGACGGCCGCCGCGCTGCGTCGTCTGGAGGCCATCCCGCCGCCGGCGCGCTGGCCGAAGCTCATCCCGTGGGTCATCGCCGCGCTCATCCTCACCGGCTTCGCCATCGGTTTCAGCCGCAGCAGCGAGCTGGGCTGGAGCCTGATCGGTCAATGGGTGGTCATCAACGGGGGTCTGTCGGCGCTGGGGGCGGCCATCGCCCTCGCCCACCCGCTCACCGTGATCACGGCCTTCCTGGCCGCGCCGCTGACCTCGCTGAACCCGACCATCGGCGCCGGCATGGTGGTCGCGGCGGTCGAGACGGTGGTGCGCCGGCCCAAGGTGGCCGACTTCTCCACCCTGCGCCAGGACGCCGCCCACCCCGGGGGGTGGTGGCGCAACCGGGTCACCCGGATCCTGCTGATCTTCATCCTGGCGAGCCTCGGCTCGGCGGCGGGCACCTACCTGGCCGGCGCCCTCATCGCCGGGCGCCTGTTCGGTTGAGGCCGGGGCCGCGGCCGGCTACTTCCCGGCGCGGATGAGGCCACCCAGGCCGAGGCTGTCCAGTTCGGCGTTGAGTTGGTCGCGGATGGCCACCGGATCGTCGTACTCCCGCACCTCCTCGTACAGCTCCCGGGCGCGGGCATGGCTGATGCTGCGGATCACCCACTTCACCCGCGGCAGGCTGGAAACGCTGGTGGAGAGGGAGTCCATCCCCATGGCCAGTAGCAGGATCACCGCCGCCGGATCCCCGGCCATCTCCCCGCACACCGAGACCGGGCACTGGTGCTGACGGGCCCCGTTCAGGGTCTGCTGCATGGCCGCCAGCACCGCCGGGTGGAGCGCATCGTAGAGCTCCGCCACCCGGGCGTTGTTGCGGTCCACCGCCAGCAGGTACTGGGTCAGATCGTTGGTACCGATGGAGAGAAAATCCACCCGCGACGCCAGTCGATCGGCCATATAGACCGCGGAGGGGACCTCCACCATTACCCCGACACGCGGCATGGTCACCGGGATCCCCTCGTCGTGGAGCTCGCGACGGGCCCGCCGCAGCAGCGCCAGCGCCTCGTCCAGCTCGGCGACGCTGCCGATCATCGGCAGCAGCAGGTTGAGATTGGAGAACCCGAGGCTGGCCTGCAGCATCGCCCGCAGCTGGACCATGAAGATCTCCGGGTGGTCCAGGGTGATCCGGATCCCGCGCCAGCCCAGGAAGGGGTTGTCCTCGGTGATGGGGAAATAGGGCAGCGCCTTGTCCCCGCCGACGTCCAGGGTGCGCAGGATCACCGGCCGCGGCTCGAAGGACTCCAGCACCGCCCGGTAGACCTCCGCCTGCTCCTCCTCGCCGGGGAAGCGCTCGCGCACCATGAACGGGAACTCGGTGCGGTAGAGGCCGATGCCCTCGGCCCCGCTCTGCCGGGACGCGCTCATGTCGGAGACCAGGCCGGTATTGACGTAGAGCGGCACGCGGACGCCGTCGGTGGTCTCCGCCGGCAGGTCACGCAGATGGGTCAGTCCGGCGGTCAGCTCTTCCTCCTCGCTGACCAGCCGCTGGTACTCGTTCCAGATATCCTGCGACGGCGTGATGTAGACCCGGCCGGAGTAGCCGTCCGCGATGAGACTGCGGCCGTCCATCCGGCTCACCGGCAGATGATTGACGCCCATGACCGCCGGGAGCCCCATGGCACGCGCCAGGATGGCGGCGTGGGAGTTGCGCGAACCGCGCATGGAGACCACCCCCGCCAGCTTGTCTGGCGGCACCTCGGCGATGCTGGCGGCCACGATCTCCTCGCCGACCAGCACCACCCGGTCGGGGTATTCCGGCGGCTGCTGCTGCTCCTGGCGCTGCAGATGGACCAGGATCCGGCGGCCGAGATCACGGATGTCGTCGGCGCGCTCCGCAAGGTAGGAGTCGTCCATGCTGCTGAAGGCGCGCACGTGTTCGTCAAAGACCTGACGCAGCGCCCCCGGGGCCCACTGCCCCGCGCGGATGCGCTCGACGATCTGGCCGCTGAGGCTGCTGCTGTCGAGCATCATGCGGTAG
>CAZGJO010000271.1:0-2538 GCA_964525685.1 uncultured Ectothiorhodospiraceae bacterium
GTGCTCTTCCGATCTCCGGGACGGCGGTGTTGCCGGCGAGCAGGGCGAAGGCGTGCGCCTGCAGGCCGTCGCCGACCAGGATGGCGGTGGCCTCGTCATAGGCCTTGTGGCAGGTCGGGCGGCCGCGGCGCAGGTCGTCGTCGTCCATGGCCGGCAGATCGTCGTGGACCAGCGAGTAGACGTGGATGCATTCCACCGCCATGGCCGGGGCGTCCAGCCACGCCAGCGGGGCGCCCAGGGCCTCGCCGCAGGCGTAGACCAGGTAGGGGCGCACGCGCTTGCCACCGTCCAGGGTGGCGTAGCGCATGGCCTGGTGGAGGCGCCGGGGCGGGGCGTCGGTCGCCGGCAGGTGTTCCGCCAGGGCGGCCTCCACCCGTTCGGCGGCGGCGTGGCGGGTCAGGCTCATGCGCCGTCCGGACCCGGGTCGTCGTCACCGGTGACGGTGGCGACGCGCTGTTCGGCGGCCTTGAGCGCCTCGCCGCACTGGCTGGAGAGGCGGATGCCGCGCTCGAAGTCGCGCAGGGACTCTTCCAGGGTCTGATCCCCCTGTTCCATGCGCTCCACCAGCCCCTCCAGTTCCGCCAGCGCCTGTTCGAACTGCTCGGGGCGCAGCGGGGCCTCGGAACCTTCGGTCGCCGGTGCGGTCTCGTCAGTGGTCTCGCTCACGTGGGACTCCCCCCCTGTTCGCCTGGGGCGGCAAGATAGCCCGGTCGCGGGTGGGGGGTCAAACCGGGGCCGGGGGCTTGTGTCGGCGCGAAACGACCCTATATTGGTCCGTGGAACGGCGGTTCCCCGTCGCCGTGAACGACACCTTTCGGGTCCATTCAGTACAGGAGCACGCATTCCGATGTTGCGCATCGCACTCTTTCTGGGTACCAACCTCGCCATCCTGCTGGTGCTGTCCATCACCATGCGCCTGCTGGGGTTCGAGGGGATCCTCGACGACGCCGGGGTCGGTCTGGACTACAACGCCCTGCTGGTCTTCGCGGCGGTCATCGGCTTCGGCGGCTCGCTGATCTCGCTGGCCATCTCCAAGTGGACCGCCAAGCGCATGACCGGTGCGCAGGTCATCGAACAGCCGTCCAACGCCACCGAGCAGTGGCTGGTGGACACGGTGCGCGATCAGGCGAAGCGCGCCGGCATCGGCATGCCGGAGGTGGCCATCTTCGATTCCGCCGATCCCAACGCCTTCGCCACCGGCTGGAACCGCAACAACGCCCTGGTGGCGGTGAGCAGCGGCCTGCTGCAGAACATGGGCAAGGACGAGGTCGAGGCGGTGCTCGGCCACGAGGTCAGCCACGTGGCCAACGGCGACATGGTGACCCTGGCGCTGATCCAGGGGGTGGTGAACACCTTCGTGATCTTCCTCTCCCGGGTCATCGGCCACCTGGTGGACCGCGTGGTCTTCAAGACCGAGCGTGGCCATGGCCCGGCGTTCTGGATCACCGCCATCATCGCCGAGGTGGTGCTCGGGATCCTGGCGTCCATGATCGTCATGTGGTTCAGCCGCCGCCGCGAATTCCGCGCCGATGCCGACGGCGCCCGCCTGACCAGCCGCGAGAGCATGGCCGGCGCCCTGGAGGCGCTGCGCCGCCACGCCGGCGAGCCCCACCTGCCGGACAAGATGGCCGCCTTCGGCATCTCCGGCATGTTCTCCAGGGGCGGCCTGAAACGGCTGTTCATGTCCCATCCGCCGCTGGAAGAGCGCATCGACGCCCTGCGCGCCGGGCGCTGAATTTTCTTCGGCGCCGCCCCCTGTCTTTCCCGGGAGGCTCTCCTATACTCCCGGTGAACGGGTTGAACTTCACGCCCGTGCGTGCGGCGCACGGGCTTCGGCTGTTTATTCAGGAGGTGGCGCATGGGTAACGCGGCAGTGATCGAGCACGAGGTCGCCTCGGCCTCGAAAATCCGTCCCGAGACGCCGGACGACGCGGCAACCATCGATACCATCAATCACAGCGCCTTCGCCAGCGAGGCGGAGGCGCGTCTGGTCTGTGAACTGCGCAACACCGACGCCTATATCCCGGAACTCTCGCTGGTGGCGGAGGAGGGGGGCCGTGTCGCCGGCCACGTGATGTTCTTTCGCACCCGGCTGGTGACCGGCGGGGGTGACATGACCGTCCTGACCCTCGCGCCGACGGCGGTGGTGCCCTCGCGCACCCACCGTGGCATCGGCACCGACCTGGTCCGGCGCGGGCTGGAGAAGGCGCGGGACATGGGCTATCCGGGGGTGGTCGAGGTCGGCTTTCCGAGCTTCTACCAGCGGTTGGGTTTCAAGCCGCTGCCCGAGTTCGGGATCGAACACGGCCTGCCGGTGGCGGACGACTTCATGAGCGCCATCGAGTTCTCCGACGGCTGTCTGCACCGAGGGGGGCGGCTGCGGTATCCGGAGCCGTTCGTGGCCTTCTATCGGCGGGCGGCCGAGGCGTTGTAACGGCTCCCTCTCTCCCCCGCGCGCCGCCGGCGAACGGGCCGGGGGGGGGGGGGGGGGGGGGGGGGGGGGGCCGCGGGGCGGGGGCCCCCCGGGCGGCGCCCACC
>CAZGJO010000272.1:0-2500 GCA_964525685.1 uncultured Ectothiorhodospiraceae bacterium
ATCGGCGTGCCCGGCTCCAGCCCCATGTAGTCGAGGGCGCGCTGCCAGTCGTTGCGCTGCACCTCGCTGGCCGCCTGGTCGAGGCTCGGCACCCGGCCGTCGATGCCGACCACCATCTCCGGCGAGGTCCCCCAGGTCACCTGCGGGGCGATGGCGGCGGCGTCGATGGTCACCACCCGATCGAAGGCGGCATCCGGATCGGAGCGCAGCTCGCGCCAGTTCGCCACCGCCCGCTCCCGTTCCTCCGCCTGCGGCGCGTAGGGGCGTTCCTTCACATAGTCGATGGTCTTGTCGTCCACCGCCACCATGCCGGCGCGGGCACCGGCCTCGATGGCCATGTTGCAGACCGTCATGCGCCCCTCCATGGAGAGCGCCTCGATGGCCTCACCGGCGAACTCGATGGCGTAGCCGGTGCCACCGGCGGTGCCGATGGTGCCGATGATGTGCAGGACGATGTCCTTGGCGGTGACCCCGGGGCCCACCGCGCCCTCCACCCGCACCTGCATCGCCTTCGACTTCGACTGCCACAGGCACTGGGTGGCGAGGACGTGCTCGACCTCGGAGGTGCCGATGCCGTGGGCGAGGCAGCCGAAGGCGCCGTGGGTCGAGGTGTGCGAGTCACCGCAGACCACGGTCATGCCCGGCAGGGTCGCGCCCTCCTCCGGGCCGACCACGTGGACGATGCCCTGACGGACGTCGTCCATGGGGAACTCGGTGATCCGGAAGACCTTGCAGTTGTTGTCCAGGGTCTCGACCTGGATCTTCGAGATCGGATCGGCGATCCCGCCGGCGCGATCCGTGGTCGGCACGTTGTGGTCCGGGGTCGCCAGCACGGTGTCGGTGCGCCACGGCTGGCGCCCGGCCAGACGCAGCCCCTCGAAGGCCTGGGGCGAGGTCACCTCGTGGACCAGGTGGCGGTCGATGTAGAGCAGCGCGGTGGACGGATCCTCGGGGTCGTGGCGGACCACGTGGGCGTCCCACAGTTTGTCGTAGAGGGTCTTTCCAGCCATGGGGGTCTCCGGGTTGATCCCGCGATCCTACCGTTTAACGGGAAATGGGGACAGTCCCCTTTTCCGCAAACGGCCGGCCGGTCGACGGGTTGCCGCGCCGTCACAGGGGGCGTTTCAGCCGCCTCCCGTAGGCCACCCCGAGGGTGGTGCTGCGCGCCGCCAGGAAGAGCAGGAAGGCGAGCCACAGCCCGTGGTTGCCGAAGATCGGCATCAGCACCGCCCAGGCGGCGAGGTAGACCGCCACCGAGACAACCATGGCGTTGCGCAGGGTGCGGGTCCAGGTGGCGCCGATGAAGACGCCGTCCATGAGGAAGCCCCAGACCGCCACCAGCGGCGCCAGCGCCGCCCAGACAAGATAATTCCCGGCCGCCTCGCGCACCTCCGGAATCCCGGTGAGCAGGGCGATGATCACGGAGCCGAGCAGCAGATAGCCCAGCGTGAAGGCCCCGGCCAGACCCATGGTCCAGCGCGCGGCGGCCCGGACCACCCGCCGCAGCTCCGCCCGTCGCCCCCGCCCCACGGCGCGCCCGGCCAGGGATTCGGTGGCGTGGGCGAAGCCGTCCAGGGCATAGGCCATGAAGGTCTGGAAGTTCATCAGCACGGCGTTGGCGGCCAGGATCACCTCGCCCTGGCGCGCCCCCTGGCGGGTAAAGAAGGCAAACGCCGAAAGCAGCAGCAGGGTGCGCACGAACAGGTCGCGATTGACCGCCACCATCCGCCGCAGGCTCGGCCCGTCCAGAACCGCCCCCCAGCCCTCCGCCGGGCGGATCAGACCCCGGGCGCGCACCACCAACAGCAACCCCAGCCCGGCGGCGCTGTACTCGGCGATCACCGAAGCCCACGCCACCCCGGCCACCCCCCAGCCGAAGCCGACCACGAAGAGCAGGTCGAGGACGATGTTCAACCCGTTGGTCACCAGCAGCAGGATCACCGCCACCCGCGCGTTCTGCCGCCCGAGGAACCAGCCGGCCACCACATAGTGGATCAGCGCCGCCGGCGCCGAGAGGATGCGGATGTCGAAATAGGTCTCCGCCAGCGGCCGCACCCCCTCCCCCGGCGCCAGCAGCCCGAGGCCGGCCAGTCCGATGGGGTGGCGGAACAGGATCAGCGTCAGACCGATGGCCAGCGCCAGCAGCAGCCCCTGCTGCAGCACCCGCGCCTCCCCGGAACCGCTGCCGACGGCCTGGGCGGTCAGCCCGGTGGTACCCATGCGCAGGAAGCCGAAGCCCCAGTAGAGGAAGGAGAAGAGCACCCCGCCAATGGCCACCGCCCCCAGCGGTTCCGGATCGTCCATGTGGCCGACCACGGCGGTGTCGACCATGCCGAGCAGCGGCACGGAGAGATTGGCGACGATGAGCGGGATCGCCAGGCGGCGCAGTTCCCGGGCGGTGGCAGCCTGTTTCAAACCCGGCCTCCGGCGCGTCGGGGGCCGGTGCCGGCGCCGGGGGGGGGGGGGGGGGGGGGGGGGGGGGGGGGGGGGGGGGGGGGGG